>NZ_JBEONQ010000002.1:0-197842 GCF_040544445.1 Undibacterium sp. GrIS 1.8
GAATTCTTACGACAGCAACTTAAAAATCCGAGTATTACTATGCGTCTTGCATAAACCCGTTTTATTACAAAATTACGCTTTTTGCGTAAGTCCTATGAGTAAAGACGGATTGGAAACGACTTTGCATATGCTACTCCTCCATTGGTTTAATTTGGATATTAGCAGAGTATAGAAATTGGATGCTGTAGCGACAACAGCATTGTTTGGCGGGATGAAATTACTAAATTCAATTATCCATATAAAATGCGGCTCTTAGCACGATATTGGCCTGGGAGACGCAGAAGTATTGGACATACGAAATATCAGTTCAATATCAAAGATCCAGCATCACCCGATTTCTGCCGCTGCGCTTGGCCTCGTATAGCGCTTTGTCTGCACGCTCCAGCAGCTTACCTAGTTTTTTATCGCTTTCTAAATTTGTCGCCACGCCGATACTAACTGTCAGGTGAAACTGCTCGCCCGATGTCGCATGTAGCACCAGGTCTTGCACGTGCTGACGTATTCGTTCTGCTGCGCTGATGGCGTCTTCGCGGCTGGCTTGTTGCAACAAAACGCAAAACTCTTCGCCACCTAAACGTCCAAATACATCTGAATCGCGTAGCTCCAGCGTGACGGTTTGGGCAAATCGGGTCAGCACTTTATCGCCACTCAGATGTCCGTATTGGTCATTGATGGCTTTAAAGTAATCCAGATCCAACATCAACAAGGTCAGGCTATTGTTGTAGCGCTGACTAGTCTTAAAAATATGTTCCGCTTGCTCTAGAAAAGCACGTCGGTTCAATATACCGGTCAGGGTGTCGGTGGTTGCCAGCAGCTGTAGCTCACGCTCCAGCATTTTGCGTTGAGTCACATCGCGGTAAATGCCCTCTACCCCGGCATAAGCACCAGCGTCGTCGTAAATTGCTTTGCTGCTGATAGAGATATCAATCACTCGTCCATCTTTGCGCACCATCTGTCCTGGGAAGTCAGATACTTTGCCATCTTTGATAATTGCCGCTTTAAACGCATCGCGGTCCTCGTTATGCGGATAATACGATTCGGCAGTTTTACCGACAATCTCTTCTGGCTCATAACCCAGTACGGTGCGCACACCGGGGCCGACCATCTGCACTATCCCGGCCGCATCGGTGCGGTAATACACGTCCTGCATATTCTCAAAAAGATGGCGGAAATTTTTCTCACTGATACGAAGCTGCTCAGAGATTTCGCTCTGCGCTGTCATATCCATCCCCACCAGCAACACCGCGCCCTCGCCGCCAAACTGAATAGATGAGCTTGCGACCAACAGCATGCGCAAGTTGTTTTTGCAAGTTCGCAGACGAAATTGGGTAGGATCATTAGCCCAATTGGCACCTTGTTTGTTTAAACGTTGATTCGATCGATTAGCATCCAGAGGATGAACAAAATCACTGACCGGGCGCCCAATCAAACTGGCAGCGCTATCTGCCTCTAGCAATATTGCAGCGGCCATATTGGCATAGACGATTTTGTTATTAATCAATACCGTCATCGATACCGGAATAATATTGATCAAATCATGAAGAAATGTATCAGACACCACTGCAACCTCTTTTTCTTTCCAGTACGACCATGTACAACAAATACAAAGCAAACACAAACTAAGTAGTAACACTGATGCACTTTAATTCTAGTCTAGCATTCTGACAAACCAAACCCAAAAATTGATTTGAAGCAAAATAAGTCATTATTTGCTATCTTGTTACCTTCTCAATACTCTGCAGTAAAAACTCAAGAGTTCACAAATTTGTGCTGGCTAACGACCTTATTCAGTTTTCTAGGATTTTTATGCGCCCCTTATTATTCCCTTTACTCGCAGCCTTGGCCCTACCCGCATCAGCAGAGCGTCTTGCTCTGGAACGTATTTTTGATAACGCCAGTTTGGCTGGCAGCAGCCCCAGAAATTTGCAGGTATCGCCCGATGGCCAGCGAGTAACATTTTTGCGTGGGCGCGACGACGATCAGTTTCAGCTCGATTTATGGGAGCTGACCGTCAAAGATCAAAGCATGCGCCTGCTGTTAGATAGCAAAGTGCTGCAAGCCAACGAGCAGATTTCTGATCAGGAAAAAGCCCGCCGCGAGCGTGAACGGATTGCCAATCTGCGCGGGATTGTTGACTACGACTGGTCGCCAGATGGCAAACAATTACTAGTCCCCTTAGCCGGTGATTTGTATCTGGTTGAACTAGCGCATACCGACAAAGCGCGCAAGATCGCATCTGGCGCGGTGATGTCGGCACAAATTTCGCCCAAGGGCCGGTATGTCTCGTACATCCGCGATCAAAATTTATTTGTGCTTGACCTCACCACCAACACCGAGCGCCAGCTGACTAAAGACGGCGGCGGGACGATCCATAATGCAGAAGCCGAATTTGTCGCCCAAGAAGAGATGGCGCAAACCAGCGGCTATTGGTGGGCACCAGACGATACTGCGATTGCGTTTAAACGCTTTGACGAAAGTCCGGTCCCGATTGCCCGCCGCTTTGAGATTTATGCTGACCGCACTGATGTAATTGAACAGCGTTACCCCTACGCGGGTGCTGCCAATGTGCTGGTGAGTTTGGCTCTGGTTAATCCGCAAAATAGCGAAATTAAACAAATTGATATTGGCAAAGACAAGGATATTTATCTGGTACGCGCCGACTGGAGTGCGGATGCAAAAACACTGGTATATCAACGCCAGACCCGCAACCAGAAACAACTCGATTTAATCGCTGTCAATGCCGGCAGTCTGGCGCAAACAACTATGCTGACAGAGACCTCTGCAAGCTGGGTCAGCATTATGGATAAGCCGTATTTTTTGAAAGAATCACAACAGTTTATCTGGACCTCTGAGCGCAGTGGACGCAAGCATATCTATCTGTACGATATGCAAGGCAAACTGATCCACCCCATCAGCCAAGGTGAATGGGGTATCGACAATATATTGGCAGTCGACGAGAAAGCACAAAAAATATTCTTCAGTTCCAACCGTGATGCTGTCACCGACAAACAAATCTATGCATTGAACTTAGATGGTAGTAATGCCGATGCCCCGATACGCGTCAGCAAAACCGATGGCTGGCACGAAGCGAAATTCTCAGGCAAAGCCGAAGTTTTTATTGATACCTGGTCTGATCCCAACACGCCACCGCAAGTCAGCCTGCGCCAGCCAGATGGCACGCTGATCGCTTGGATAGAGCATAACGAAGTCAATGCTAAACACCCGTACGCGCGCTACGCCAGTAGCCATTTGCCTACTGAATACGGTACGCTGACATCGGATGATGGTCAGACTCTGTATTACTCCATCAAAAAGCCGCTGGACTTTGATGCTAGCAAGCGTTACCCCGTGTTTTTGCAAGTGTATGGCGGCCCCGGCGTGCAAACCGTGCAACGTCATTGGGGTAGCTTGTTTGAACAATATATGGCGCAGCAAGGTTATATCGTTTTTAAACTAGACAACCGCGGATCTGCACGTCGTGAGCGCCGCTTTACCGACGCCATTTATCAAACGCTGGGTAAAAATGAAGTCGCCGATCAGGTCACAGGGATCAACTGGCTGGCGCAGCAAAGCTTTGTTGATGCCAAACGGATAGGCGTGTTTGGCTGGAGCTATGGCGGTTTTATGAGTCTGCGTTTGTTGTCCGCTGCGTCAGACAAAATCGCGGCGGGTGTATCGGTCGCGCCGGTGACTGACTGGGCCTTGTACGACACGCATTATGTTGAGCAATTTATTAACAGTCCAAAAGACAATCCGGCAGGCTACCGCCAAAGCGGTGTGTTTGCTCATCTGGATGGATTGAAGTCACCATTATTGCTGATACATGGCATGGCCGATGACAACGTGTTGTTCACCAATACCACCAAGCTCATCGATGATTTAAGCAACCGTGGCATCTTGTTTGATCTGATGACTTACCCAGGTGCAAAACACGGGATATCCGGCGCAGCAAAACAGAAGCATGTGTTTCGCACGATTGCGACGTTTTTTGATAAACATCTGGCGAATCCTCAATTGAATAAAGACGGCGCAACGCAGCTGAAATAAGCTGCTGCGCGCTATCTATTCTGCGATATCGGCGGTGTAGTTTTGTTTGAAATTTGCTAGTGAGAGTAGCGTGTTGGCTCTGCAACAGCTCTGCAATAGTTCGGCTATAACTCAGCTATAACCCAGCAACAGCTCAACATTATTTCAGTACCGCTGCCACATCGACGATATCCACACCTTGGAGTTGTCCTAGCCAGGCATCGAACCACGGCTTGTGTGTGGCGCCGACAATCGACAAGACGCGGGCGCCAGGGCGTTCGCGGAAGGTTTCGCGGATGTTGGCGACCATACGCAGATTGCGGATTTCCCAGCCCGCAACCCACATTTGCGGATAGCCTTCTGGCGACTTTGCCCGCAAGGCTGCGCTGACATTGGCTTCGGCGCGTATCCGCAAGCCTTCCGGGTCGTTGATGGAACGGTACAGCGGCAGCAGATCGCTTGCCTTCGATAAGACATCTTCCCGCTTTTCACGCTCGCTCAACACCACACCGCCCGCGGCCCAGGCCGCCTCGATCGACTTAACAAAAGCCTTAATGCCTGGCACATCAATACGGTCACCTGTGTGATTATCTACTGCATAAACCTGCTGAAAGCCCAAGCGTGCAGCAAGACGCGCGGCTAACTGGTAGCTCTCGTTATTCACCGTCTCCATCCGTCTAAGTTTTGCGATTAATGCAGTGTCCAGACTATCGCCGACATGACGCTCAGCCTCAGGAAGCTGTAGCCACTGCACATAGGCCGAGGCAAGTTCATTTGATGCCAGAAACAGAGCGGCCAGACGTCGCCGTTGCGCTGGGGTTGGAGCCTGATTCCTGACGGATTGAGCAGCCCAGGCCTTGAGCGTCTTATCCACTTCGGCCATAGCGGCAGGTACATCTAGCCCGGTAGCCGCTTTCGCCACGTCAGTCGGATCGCAGTACTCGGCACCGTATTTTGCAGGATGGCGGGCAGCAAGATCGCACTCTTCACCGGACTGATCCTCAACAGTGATGATGTCAGGCTTGAACGCCGCCAGCCGGTTTAATACGCCGTCCAGTGCCGCAGGATTGAAGCCTTTTGGCATACTGTTCAGATGCATGGTGCCAAGTACCAGTATCTGCGAGCGTGGCCCGACCATGTCGCGGTCAAGCGTCGCCAGATCGCCTTGAGCCTGCGCTGCGAGCGGTAGTGTCACGATGGCTGTTGCAGCGAATGATGACACTAAACCCCGAATCCAATTTATCTTTTTACCCATGTCGTATTTCTCCAGGTGTGCATCGTTAAAATATGACAGTGTAAGAAAGTACGAAAAAAGCTCAAGCGCATTTTGGACAGAATGCGTATTCACAGGCTTAGGATGTTAAAAATACGGTATGCATTTTTACCGATCGTCAAACATACCAAGCCGGGCATATAACATCAGACAACTAAGAGCGTCATCAACATGTAATTCTGCTCTGTAATGATATGATTTTTTATATTATTCTTGAATGCTACTCAGAAGCCATTCACGATTAAATCGTAAGATTACTGTTAATAGTCCCATGCAGAATATCTGCCATCTCAACAATCTCATATACCATGACCAAATCCAATTCACTCAGTAGCAGCAGGCTTCCGCATCAAGGTTTACGCCGTTTTCAGCGGGCATTGATGGCGACATGCATTGCTGCCAGTGCAGCCGCCATTGCGCTGTCCATTTCCGGCACGGCTGTAGCAGCCGACAAAATCCCTGCTAACAATGTCACTAAACCGAAACTGGTAGTGGTATTAGTCGTCGACGGATTACCGCAAGAACAGGTGCAACGTTATCGCGATCAGTTTGGTCAAGGTGGTTTTCGTCGCTTGCTGGATCAGGGAGCGTGGTTTAGTGACAGCCATCAGGCACATGGCGTCACCGTGACGGCGGTTGGTCATGCCGCGGTGCTGACGGGTGCTTATCCTTATCAACACGGTATTATCGGCAATGAGTGGATAGATCGCGCCAGCATGAGCTCAATGTATTGCACACAAGATGCCGCTTACACTTACCTGAACGAAGAAACCAAATCTAGCGATGGCACCTCCCCAGCTAATTTACGGGTAAGTACGCTAGGCGATGAGCTGCGTTACAGCAATGGCAATTTATCTAAAGTGGTGACAGTATCAGGCAAAGATCGTGGTGCAATCCTGCTCGCTGGCAAAACTGGCACCGCATACATGTACATGGGCAAATCAGGTAATTTTGCGACCAGCACTTATTACCAGAAAGAGAACCCGGAGTGGGTTAAAACTTTTAGCGCTGCCAAGCCGCAAGACCGCTTCTACGGCAAACAATGGAAACCCTTGTTACCAGCACCGGCCTATGCCAACGATGCGCCGGATAATTCGCCCGGCATGGCAGCGGTGGTAGATAACCGCAGTGGTTTTCCTTTTATTTATGGCAGCGACTCAGGTCAGCCAGACGCTAATTATTACGGTAAACTTCCGTACAGCCCTTATCTCGATGAGCTGACGCTGGACTTTGCCCGCGCTGCCATTGATGGCGAAAAATTAGGTCGCAATCCGGCTGGCGTCCCCGATGTGCTGGGCATCAGCTTGTCTAGCCACGACTACATCAATCATAGTTTTGGCCCAGAAAGCCGTATGTCGCACGACCATCTGCAACGCCTTGACCGTCTGCTCGCCAGTTTTTTTGATGATGTAGAAAAACGTGTAGGGCTGGAGAACACGCTGATTGTGTTAACCGCCGATCATGGCTTCCCGAATGTGCCGGAATTTTCTCAGTCACAGAAGCGCGATGCGCAGCGTCTGAATACCGCCAAACTGATGAGCGACGTCAACGACCATTTATCAGAAAAATTTGGACTAAAGAATCTGGTCCTCAAATTTTCATTTCCTAGCTTGATGCTGGATTACCCAAGCATCGATCAAAAAGGCCTGAAGCGAGAAGATGTAGAGAGCGCGATCGCCCGCTTTTTATCTAACTACCCTGGCGTAGCAAATACCTACACTCGCACACAGTTAAGTAACGGCAATTTACCTGACTCGCGCCAAGCCAAGCTGATGCAACGCGGCTGGAATCAGCAAGTGTCTGGCGACGTCATGATCGTTACCAAACCATATTGGTACTTCGGCAGCGGCACCACCGGCACATCACATGGATCGCCTTATAACTATGACACCAACGTACCACTGATGATCATGGGTAAGCGCTGGATTAAACCGGGTGCTTATGCTGAATATGCCGAAGTGGTCGATATCGCCCCAACACTGTCGCACCTGTTACATGTGCGCCCGCCTAGCGGCAGCGAGGGTCGGGTTTTAAACGAGATCATCAAGGTCGATGCCGTTAAATAAAGGGCAGTTTTGTTAGGGACTGGTCGCTAGGGTCTGTTGATAATTAAATCGTGAGATTTATTTGTTAATAGACTGACAGGCTCTAGCCATTTGCATGGATGATTCTTACGATTCATATCAATTTGTAAGCAAGCTTTTAGAATTGATGCGAATGGCTACAATGATGTTAAGCCCCGAATATCTGGGCGAAATGCAGGGAGTGATTAAGGATCAATCCGTCCCTCTTTTCAACATCAAACGTAAGGAGAATTAACATGCTTCCAGCAAGCAAAGTAAGTAACGCAGCTACAGCGATCTTGGGCGCGCTAATGGCGATCGGTCTGATGTTGACGGCGCAAACTGCCATGGCAGGCGAAGCCAAAGTCAATTGGATAGCACCAGAAAAATTTACCGACATCCGCAGCGCCAACGAGACGCAAGAGAACGCACAAGCCAACCTGATTAAAACATTTGATGGGATTTTTGCCGATCTGGCAAAACGATTACCCGATGGCTACCAGCTAGAAATCAATGTTACTGATCTGGATCTGGCAGGTGAAATCAGACATGGCTTTGCAGGTGGACTACAAGATGTGCGGGTAGTCAAAGCCATCGACTGGCCAAAAATATCATTCTCGTATTCACTCAAAAATGATAAGCAGGAAGTCGTCGCCTCTGGCAAAGAAGATTTACGCGACATGGATTTTCAGTCCAAACCTGATTTTAGTTATAGCGGCTTTAGGTATGAAGAGCAGATGCTGAAAGATTGGTTTAAACATCAGCAAAGAAAAGATGTGTTCCCGACCCGCGATAAGTGAGCCGCGATCTTTGTGATCGAGATTTCTTTTAACATTTTATAATCACTTTCAATATACTCCCCCTTATTTTATGAAAATATGGCCTATTGTCCAATGATTCTCTGGACGATTAAATATACATATCAGGAGTATATAAATATCGTATTTATGCAAAGCTGACTTCCATTGAGATAATCCAGTCCTGCAGCAAGCTCAAACATCAGCTCAAAAATCAGGCCAAACATCAGCAATAACACCAGCAATAACACCAGCAATAACACCAGCAATAACACCAGCAATAACACCAGCAACAGCGTCATCAAAAGTCCAAGCAAAAACAAAAAGCCGTCCAGTCTAAACTGAACGGCTTTTTGTTTTTCAATACTTCGGATTAGCTTTTACCCAAACTCACTATTCTAAACACTAGCGCGTTTGCGATGCACCAGGTACGCAAACCCTTTGAGCAAAGAGCGGAACACAAAGCGCAATAAGGTCAAGGTCAACAAGGCTTCGATCAAGGTAACAAAGAAAGCAAAAATAGGATTCCAGCGACTATTTCTATCCGCAAACTTAGCAAACATGCGGTCGCGTGCGATCTCAATACTGTCGTAGAAAGTCGGCACCACCAATAAGGTCAGCAAGGTGGAAGTGATCGTGCCGCCGATGATAGAAATCGCTAGCGGACGATAAAACTCACCGCCCTCACCCATGCCTATCGCCACCGGCAACATGCCTGCGATCAGGGCAAATGTCGTCATCAAAATAGGGCGCAAACGCATACGGCCTGCATACATTAATGAGGCTTCTCTATCATCACCGGACCCTTCTTGCTCATGTTTGCGGGCACAGTCCAGCAACAAGATGGCATTTTTTGCGACCAGCCCCATCAGCATAATGATGCCGATTAAGCTCATCAGATTAATGGTGGAGTGGGTCAATAGCAGTGCAATCATGACGCCGATCAAGCTTAAAGGGAGTGACAACATCACGGCCAAGGGCGCGGTAAAAGAGCCAAATTGCATGACTAATATCAGATACATCAAGCCGATTCCCATGATCAGAGCGGTGATCATTTCAGTGAATAATTCTTTCTGATCTTTGGTCGAGCCGGTTAATTCCAAGCCAAAGCCCGGCGGGAAGTTGATCGCTTTCGCAATCGCCAAGGCATCTGTCGTGACTTCACCAGGCGAGCGCCCTTGTGTATTGGCAGACACGGTAATCGTCCGTTTGCCGTTGGAGTGCTCGATCTTGGCCGGTCCTTTACCCATTGTGATTTTAGCGATCTGGTCGAGTGGCACCATCTTGTCGCTACCGCTGACTGCTACCGGCAAATGCTCGATGTTTTCGGCACTAACTCTGTCATCTGGATGCAAACGTACTGCCACGTCACGCGCCTCGCCAGTGGGATCTACCCAGTCGCCTACCTCAACCCCGGCAAACGCTACACGCAAAGCTTGTGCGGTATCGTTGACAGAAATCCCCAAGGCATTGGCAAAGCCACGATTGAGTTCAATCTGCAATTCGTCCTTAGGATCTTGCTCAGATAAACCGACGTCGACCGCACCATTGACCGCACGTAATTTCTCAATAAAGTCACCGGTAATCTGGAGCAATTTACGAGAATCCGTACCGTAAAAATTGATCTGAACAGGCTTACCGCCGCCATTGCTCAAGTCTTCTTGCACGACATATTCTGCACCGATCAGGCTACCAACTAGCTTACGCAGTTCGGCACCGATTTCAACTGCAGATCGTTTGCGCAGTGTACTTTTGCCGATATCCACATACACACGTCCACCGGCTGAATTGACGTTGCTATTGGTGGCAACTGTCTCTTTAATCGTGCGTGCCAATGTCGCTGCGGCCTCTACTTTTAAGCGGGCATAGTCAATACTGGAGCTCGATGGTGTACGCACATTAATGATAATCGTACCGTTGTCAGAGGCGGGGAAAAAGCTGGTGCCGCCGTATTTTCCAAACAAGCCAATTGCCAGTACCAAACTCATAATAGCGATCAGCGCCATCCAGATGCGGTGATGTAAAGCCCAGGCAATGATACGGCTATAACGATCAGCCTGATGATCAAACCAGGTATTAAATTTGGCGAGTTGCAGACTCAGTCCTGTCTTCGGTTTTTCATGATGACCGATAGGATCACCCCAAAACGCCGACAACATCGGGTCCAGCGTAAAGGAGATAAACAGACTGACCAGAACGGAACTGGTCACAGTTAATGCGAATGGGCGGAACCATTCGCCAGACACACCCGGCATAAACGCCACAGGGATAAATACGGCAATGATAGAGAACGTGGTCGCGGCAACGGCAAGACCAATTTCGCTAGTGCCGTTGAGCGCAGCAGTGCGCCGGTCTGATCCCATCTCCATATGCCTGACGATATTTTCGCGTACCACAATGGCATCATCAATCAGAACCCCGACCGCCAGCGACAGACCCAGTAAAGTCATAAAATTTAAAGTAAAGCCGCACAGCCAGATCGCAATAAAAGCAGCAATCACAGAGGTCGGTAAGCTGAGCGCCGTGATCAAGGTAGAGCGCCAGGAATTTAAAAATACATACACTACAAAAATCGTTAAGACCGCACCAAACATCAGTGAATCGATCACGTTGTTGAGGCTATTCTCCGCGTTTTTTCCACCGTCCTGGGTCACTTCAAACTTGGTACCGGCAGGCAGAGTCTTGCTGATCTCGGTAGTCAGATCACGGATCTTATTCGCTACGCTCACCGTGCTGGCATCGCGTGAGCGGGTGATGGCAAGACCAACGTTGGCATTGCCGTTGCGGATACTAAAGCCGTTGATTTCTGCAAAATCATCTTTAATCGTGGCGACTTGCGCCAGTCTGACGACCTCGCTACCGCGCTGCTTGATCACGATTTGTTCAAACTCGGCAGGCGACTCAATACGGCCAATCAGACGGATGCTTTCTTCATTGAGTTTGCCACGGACTTTACCTACCGGCGCGGTGGTGTTTTGGTTACGTAAAGCGTTGACGACCTCTGCTGCGGAGACGTTGTACTCACGCATTTTTTGTGCGCGCAATAAAATGCTCAGTTCACGTTTTAAAGAACCATTTACCGTGACCACGGAGACGCCATCAATGGCACGAAACTTATCGGCCAACTGATCTTCTGCCATCCGCGATATCTCAGCATGATTTAAGGTACTGGAGGACAAGGCCAATTGCATGATCGGTTGTGCATTGGGATCAATACGCTGCAAAATCGGTTCACGCATTTCGGTCGGCAACTTATAGCGAACTGCGCCGATTGCATTGCGCACTTCTTCCGCCGCCTCGATCATATTTTTGGTAAAAGTAAATCCCAGCACAATGGTGGCACTACCTTCATTAGCAGTTGAGCTGATATTGTCCACGCCAGAAATACTTTGCAGTGATTTTTCTACCCGGTTAATAATCTCGCGCTCAACGGATTCTGGTGATGCACCGGGATAAGGGAAAGACACAATCAAAGCGGGGATTTCTACATTGGGACGCTCGTTGACCTTGAGCTTTTTTAGCGCCAGCAAACCGACGCACATCAAGCCGACAATGATCACGATCATCGCAATCGGACGTTTAATACTGAAGTCAGATAAGAACATATTATTTCTCCGACGCTTTAGCTGCGGTAGCAGTCGTGCTTGAGGCTGCGGTTGAAGCTGAATTTGAGGCTGAACTTGCGGCAGGTTTCAGCTCTACACTCGCTGGTACAGCAATCAAATCGACCTTTTGACCATCACTCAATGTAGATAAAGGACTGCGGATGACGTTGTCGCCAACGGCTAAGCCAGAGCGGATTTCATAATCACCATGACGTGGATCACGGGTACCCAAGATCAGGCTGACTTTTTTAATTGCGCCATCTTTAATCTGCCAAGCATAGGCTTTGTCGCCATCCAAGACCAAGGCAGAACGTTGAATCATCATCGTTTGAGTGCTACCGGCCTCGATACGACCCTCTGCATACAGACCTGAGACGCGTGGCTGCGTTTCGCCAGTCAATGCAACCAGTACCTCAACCTGACGCGTAGTCGGGTTGGCGGCGGTATCAACCCGCTTTACTTTTCCGCTGAACTCTTGGTCACCGTAGCCATTCATATGGAAAATGACTGCCTGGCCGATTTTGACTTCATTCACTTTATCGGCAGACACCAGGCCTTCCAGTCGCATGCTGGTCGGGTCAATGACCTTCAGTAATTCTTTACCGATCTGCGCCGTGTCACCGGCAGACACTTTGCGCTCGCTGACGATGCCGTCAAATGGGGCGCGCACTTCGGTACGTTGCATTTGCTGTTTGGCCTGAACTACTTTTGCCTTTGCGGCGACCAGATCGCTCTGCGCATTATTGCGGCGGATTTCGGCATCTTCTAAAGATTGGGTCGATACCATGCCAGACGCGCGCAAAGTTTTTAAACGTTGAAACTGGCGCTCCGCCTGATCAAACGATTGCGCAGATGCCCGCGCCGCTTCTTCTGCAGAATGCTGGCTGTCGCGGATCGAGGTGTCATCCAGGCGTACCAACAAATCACCCCGTTTTACGACTTCGCCATTTTCTTTTAGCACCTGCAAAACGACTGCGGATAACTCAGCACGCAAATCCGCTTTGCGCTCTGGCTGGACAGAGCCGGTAATCACGGGGCCAGAAGACAAGGCGCTATTTTGTATCAACAACATATCTTCGGGGGAAATCCGCAAACGACTTTGCTCAGCCGCCCCAGAGCTAGTGCTGGAGCTTGCGCTGGCCTTTGCACTTGCGCTGGCTTTAGCTGCATCATCTTTTCCATTTTTATCGTTCTTGCTGCAAGCCGTGACAAGAGTTGAGGCGAGTGCAATGACGATCAGCGTTTGACGCAACATAGAAGAATCTCCCTAGAGTAGTAGCTTTTGATTATTGATTTTGACTGTTTGGTGTGAACCTCTTATGTTTCAGAAGTTCAACAAAATGTAACGGAGTATTACCAGACCAGATCGTGGTGTCAATCACTCAATGAGGATAATTTTTAACCCGGCCAGGAATGACACATTTTTTGTGTTTGACTTGCCAAATTCGCCGTAACTCAGTGCAAAAATCAGTGCAAATATAGACGAGTACTGATGTCACAACTTCAATATAGACTTCAATAAACACTTGTGGTTTTAAGACGAGTCCAGTAGTCTGCGCCTCTTTCTTATTTTGCTTCTCAAATTGGCACTCAGGGACTCATTGCGAGTCAACTGCAAGCCGGGCGCAAACGCTCATTGCAAATAATACCTGCTGCCAAAGCTGTTTAAAATTTATGACTGTATTAATCGCCACAGATGTCTTTGGCAAAACCCCGGCGCTGGCAAGCCTGGTTCGTAGTCTGGGACAAAATTGTCTGGTGATCTCACCTTTTGATGACGAGCAAAGCGATTTCCGCTCAGAGCAAGTCGCTTATCAAGCGTTTATTGCGCAAGGCGGATTGAAGCGCTATGTAGAAAAGATCATCGCGCTTTTAGAGGCGCAGCAGTTTGAGGCTAAACATAACGCCGAACATAATGCGGAACAAAATTCAGCACATAATCCAGAAAATAAGCTCCACGTCATTGGCTTTAGTGTTGGTGCCAGCGCATTGTGGATGGTTGCTGCTAGCAGCTTAGCCAGAAAAATAGGCTCGGCACACTTATTTTATGGATCACGCATACGCGAATACACACATCTACAAGCGCTCTGCCCCACCCGATTGATTTTGGCCGAACGGGAAGCCGCGTTTGATCCTGCAAAACTCCTACATCAGTTGCGCCAGAACAAAACAGCAGAACTTTTAGTGGAGTTAGCCCCTAATACTAACCACGGCTTTATGAATCCATATTCCGGCGGCTTTTGCGTTAAGGCACAGGCAAAATATACGCAAGAGCTGGCTCTGAGGCTGCAAAGCAAGGCTGCCCCGCATACGCCTCAAATTAGTCGAGGCGAAGCAGCACTCGCGGCATAAACATACTGAATAGTAATAAAAAATAGTGTCGATTAAGGCATTGACTACGACTGCAATGCCAACCAATGTCGGTAAGTCAGCAAAGCCACTTGGGCATCATCTGCGGCATACTTGATTTGGCGCTCAGTCAATGGCGCTAATGACCAGTTAGAGGTGGATATCTTTTTCGACTTTTGTAGCTTCGTCCCGAAGAACAAGGCCACAGCCGACTTCGCGCCCATGTCACTACCCTTTTTCTTACGCATTGCACGCGACAGATCAAGCACATTTTGTGGCGCGATCCCCAGACGAGAACGCAAACGGCTCTGATCGTCACCCAGACCAAAACCTACTTTTAATATATGACTGGCTTCCAGCGCCTGTTTGGCCGGCTCTAAATAAAGCGAATCCAAAACCGGAAATAAAAACGCCTGCGTATCGGTCGCCAGCTGTATCAAATGCGGCCCGCTAGAATGTTGACCTTTAACAAAAGTCGGGCGCGACTCCGTATCAAAGCCCAGCACATCCGCTGCCATTAAAGCAATGCGCGCCTGCTCAGCCAGTGCGGCAGTAGTAATCACAAAGACGTTATTTAAGGACACGCCCTCGTAAGGCGGCAACATTGGTTCGGGTAAGTCATCCGACTCTGTAGCCTCGGATAAAGTGTTATCGGTTGCTGAGGGCGACTCCGGGGAACCGCTAGTGAAAGACGCTGCATCACCCGAATTATTCGAGTCATCAGCGGAGTGAGTAGGTAAGTTCATGCGGGAATCATACACGCCATGTTGTTAGGGGTAAATTGCGGTGATCAACTGACTTTCATCGATGAACGGAGATTATTTCATTTTTTAAAATTTCATTGATAGAATATAAATTAATCTCTAAAACTATTTTATCAATTTGCTTCTCTTTTTAAGGCATAAGCGATTTGATCTATGTTTCATGTGGCTTTTTAGACTAATAGCGACCCTGACTTTTTGTGACGATTAATATTCAAAATGATCATCACAATACCTTACCCTTCAAACACCACACTCAATGAGAACATCACGTTTACTCTTACGACGCCCAGTTGCAGACGATGCCGAAAATCTCTTTGCTATTTATGGCGATCCACGAACGAATGCTTACAACCCGCACGGACCATATCCAAATCTTGACCGGGCTAAAACCGTATTAGCCACATGGATCACACATTGGGAGCAACATGGGTTCGGCCAGTGGGCAATCTCAAGCGCTGATCAGCCTGAAAAAATTATTGGCTATGGTGGCTTGGCTTTCAAGATGTATGGAGATAAAGATACCTTAAACCTTGGCTATAGATTCGGGGTAGATTCTTGGGGCAACGGGTATGCAACCGAGTTCGCTACTGAAACTTTACGATACGCATTTGCAGATTTAAATGCTCCAGATATTTCTGCCTTAGTCCGGCCACTCAATACGCCGTCCATACGCGTGCTGGAGAAAATCGGCATGAACAAAATTGGTATTCTGGAGGACGAGCCAGGCGTAGCAGGAGGTCGTTACTCCTTGCTATACCGTGCCGAACACAGTTAATGTTAGTCATTGAATAGTGGTCGCTAATCGATGGCCGCTCACTGACCGCAACTCCCGATTCAGGTAGGCTATATCTGCCCTACATCATCCACGTACAAACCCGAGGAACCGACACATGACACAAGATATCTGGTTAAATCTACCGGTGAAAGATCTCGCCAAGTCGGCTGCGTCCTTCACTGAAATTGGTTTTACGCGCAATCCGGGGCCAGGAAATAGCGAACATTCTGCCAGCTTCACCATTGGCGATAAGAAAGTAGTCTTGATGCTCTTCGCTCAAGAGATGTTTTCTGGCTTCACCAGCAATGGCCTCTGCGACACCAGTAAGGGCACTGAAGTCTTATTTTCCTTAGGTGCCACCAGCCGGGAACAGGTCAATGATATGGCGCATCACGTCACATTGGCGGGCGGGGCGATATTCGCCGAGCCTAAGGAGTCCAATGGATTCATGTATGGCTGCGGTTTTTGTGATCCTGACGGGCATCGATGGAATATGCTTTTCATGGATTTGAGCAAGATTCCTAAATAGCCGCCCGTCAGCAATTTGAGTTTCCACCCCCCATCCCCTATACTTCCACCCGCGTGACACAATCACCGCCTTTTGTTGTCGGCAGCACCACATAGCCGCCGATGACATGCTGTATTTTTGCCCTTATTTTGTACTTATTTTTTATTCCTTAATCACCATTTTTGCGGCACGTCATCCCCATTCTTATCGGAATGAGCGATACATGACCGCGCGGAGCCATAAGCATGACCGCTTTTGTATTTAACGAACTCAATTTTGATGACCACGAACAAGTGGTTTTTGCCTCCGAACCCAAATCTGGCCTGCGTGCCATTATTGCGGTTCACAACACGAATTTAGGCCCAGCAATGGGCGGTTGCCGTATGTGGAACTACGACAACGAAGCCGCGGCCATTAATGACGTATTGCGTCTATCACGCGGCATGACATATAAAAACGCGGTTGCTGGCTTGCCTATCGGCGGCGGCAAAAGCGTCATCATCGGCAATCCAAAAGTAGACAAAACCCCTGCCCTGTTTGAAGCCTTGGGCGAAGCCCTTGAGCGCCTTGGCGGCCGTTATGTCACAGCAGAAGATGTGGGCACTAGCCCAGCCGATATGGCAAACGTCGCTAAAAAAACCAAGTTCGTTGCAGGCTTGGGTGACCGTGGCGATCCGTCACCATTTACTGCTCTGGGCTGTTTCGTCGGTGCGCAAGCTGCCGTCAAGCATCAACTGAAACGCGACAGCATGGAAGGTTTGGTTGTCGCTTTACAAGGTCTGGGTCATGTCGGTTACGACTACGCCCGTCGCCTGCATGAGGCTGGCGCTAAATTGATCGTGGCAGATATCGATCAGGCCGCATTGCATCGCGCTCAGGAAGAATTAGGCGCAGAAATCGTTGGCATCGACGCGATCTACGATGTGCAGGCCGACATCTACGCCCCTTGCGCATTGGGCGCGACTTTAAATCCAGACACCTTGTCACGTCTGAAAGCGACTATCGTTGCTGGCGCTGCCAACAACCAGTTAGCCACTGCCGACATGGGCGAAGCTTGCCGTCAAAAAGGGATTTTGTACGCACCTGATTTCGTCATCAATGCTGGTGGCATCATCAAGGTCTGCTACGAATATTTGAACACACCAGAAGACGGTATGGATGCTCATGTACGTCGTATTGGCGATACCTTGGCAGAAGTATTTGCCCGCGCCGATGCGGAAGGTTTGGCGACTAGCGTGGTAGCAGACCGGATTGCTGAAGCGAAATTTAAGAGATAGTTTTTTTAATTATTGAAATAATCAAAAGCCGTATCACGCATTGCCTGATACGGCTTTTTTACGTCTGAGCAGTCTGACAAATCTGACAATCGCATGTTACGTCCATCCGTTATTCCGGCGCAGCGATAATAAGCAATACCAACATCAACTTACAAACCCTGCGCCTTCAACGCCTCGATCTCTGTATCACCGTCATCGACCAGCCGCATCCAGCCATCAAACTTACCTAGCCCTAAAGACCGTGCCATTGACAACAACAAACTCTGACCGGGCGCCGGGCGATCTGGCATCAGCTGATACACCGGGTCTGCGAATGCCGTCGCCGGCGTGACAATACTCCAGCCCATTTCTTTAAATTGTGTAATCACATCAGAGAGCCACAATGCATTGATCAGATTGTGGTGTAACAGGATGACCTGCGGAATATCACGCCCTTGCAACTGCTGCGACAGCGCACGATAGGCGAGTGCACGCTGACGTATATGGCTGAGGTAGGCTTGCTTGATATCGCTAAGATCGGCTTGCGGATTTTTATCTAGTACCTCGATGAGTTTGTCATCTAGCCGCCAATCGCTGGTATCAAGACTGACATACGCGTTCCGGTATCCATGGAGTTTTAAAAAAGCCCGCATGCCATCGCGTTTTTCTGGTGTATTGCCTTCGCGCAAATACGTGTAGCGAAACCATTTCTGGTAACCGGGCAGCGTGCTGATGATCCGATCACAGTCAAGGATCTCTTGCTGATATTCCATCAGACTGAGTTTGTTGTTATGCAGATCAGGATGCGTCATCGTGTGATTGCCGATCGCATGTCCAGCATCACCCCATGCTTTGGCTAGCGCATAGCCTGCAGACTGATTTGCCCCATTTGCCGCTGTGACAAACAGTGCAGCTTTCACTCCATGTTTAGCCAGCGCATTAAGTAGTGCCTGATTGCGCTCGACAGCAGACAATATAGGCGTACCGGCAACCTTAGGACCATCGTCGAAAGTAAATGCAACGGACTGCGCGCGAGCCGGCTGTATCGACAAAGTCAAGCAGATACTCAGCATCAACAAAAAATAGAACAACCGATGAGCTGTCGGCGTGTGAAAATTTTTTAAAAATTTCATGGCAAAAGGCATCTTGGGATCGTTTTAAAATGAGCGAATCCTTACCTTAACAAAGGATTTAGAAAAATGCCAACCAGAGCTGAAAAGAAACCTACCTAAGCTGATAAAGCACGAAGACTCATTTCAGGTTTTATCCAGTAAAAAAATCCGGCCAGCGTTAGATAGTTTGTTGATTCACTTCAAGACAGAACATCACTGAGCAATGAACAATGTTGCAGAAAAGCTGATTGGCTATTAAGTCGTCACCGTCACATTTGCACTATCTTGTCGGTCGGCGTAAGCTTATTGCGGATCGATTCATCAACGAAGTAAAAACACATGCTTTCGACATGAAGAATCTTGTCAGCGAAAAATCTGCTGCCTCTTAGAGTTTTCTCAATTGATGAAAGCCCTTTAACA
The DNA here is from genome assembly GCF_040544445.1 of Undibacterium sp. GrIS 1.8. Lineage (NCBI taxonomy): Bacteria > Pseudomonadati > Pseudomonadota > Betaproteobacteria > Burkholderiales > Oxalobacteraceae > Undibacterium > Undibacterium sp. GrIS 1.8. Next base: position 18,949 of record NZ_JBEONQ010000002.1, read on the forward strand.
CTTATATCTTAGAAAGACGTCCAATGACGCATCAGTTATTTCGCCGGTTGCTGACTATTACATTTGCTCTGCTTGTGGCATCCCCCTCGCTAGCGTTGGCCGATGTGACTGAAAAAATCAGTTTTGATGCCGCTAGTAACTCGGACCTAAAGAAAATTGCGATTCTGCGCATTACGCCATCGCAGAGAATCACCGTAAAAAATGCCAACATGGCGATAGCGGTAGGACAGCGAATCGGCGGTCTTCTGCCTGCCTTGCTCGAAGGCGGTGCTGAGGGTGCAAAAAATGGATCTCAGCAAGCGCAATATCTTGAATTGATGAAAGCCAAAGGCATCACGTTTGTGCCCGAGATGCTGGCTGCGCTAGAGAAAGAACTAAGCCAGAGTGGTTACGAAACCGTTTATCTGGATAAGCAACGGCCTATCTTGATGGAAGATAAAAAGACACTGGATTTCTCAAAAGTGCAGACAGATGCCGATGCAATTTTGTTTGTTAATTATGGACAGGTCGGTTATTCAAGCCCGCTGCTCAAAAGCAGTTATGCACCATGGGTGGTCATGGCGGCGCGATTGGTAGATGCACACACCTACAAGACGCTTTATTTCCAATCGTTTAATGTCACGCAGGTAGCAGACAAAAATACCAGCAATAATCTGGTTGCAATCCTCCCAGAAGAAAAATATCTGTTTGGCACCTTCGATGATTTAATCGGAAAATTTGATTTATCGACAGAAGGCATCGTGAATTGCGAAACCAAAATTGCGGCATATTTAGGCAATCAGCTTAAGCGAAATTAACTGGGTAAGAGATAACATCAAATAGCCGTATTTCTTAGTGCGTCAACCCAGACTCACCTCAGACCGACTGACATACAATTCCCTCGAAATACCGTATATCCACATAGAGAAAAAATAAATACTCCCACCATGTATATGTAAGATGTCCAATTAAAATATGGACAATTAGCCAGTTTCATTAAAAAATAATGGGAGTATAGTAATTTAGAGCCAATTTTGCAGATCAATCGCCAACATCATTGCGCAGCGATGGTGATACGATTCCGGCCGCTTTCTTTGGCGCGAAACAGTGCCATATCGCTGCGGGATAAGGCGGCGTCGGGGCTTGTGTCGGTGTCAGACATCATGGCAATGCCGATGCTGACAGTGACGGGAATCATCTGGTTGTTGGCGTTGACCGGGGTCTCCAGCAATTGCTTTTGGACCCGCTGTGCAAAGGTATTGGCTTCATGTACATCAGCCCCAGATAAAACGACCGCGAACTCTTCTCCGCCGACTCTACCTGCAACGTCGCTCTTGCGGAGTTCGTCGCGCAAAATATTGGCGAAATGTTTGAGTACCAGATCACCGGCAGCATGGCCGTGACGATCATTGATGTTTTTAAAATGATCAAGGTCAAACATAAGTACAGCAGAGGGTTTGGTGGCAGCACGTTGCAGCCGTGCCAGCTCTTCCTCCATCCGCCCCATGAAATAGCGGCGATTAGGTATCTGGGTCAAGAAATCAATCGTGGCATGCTCTTGTAACTCCATCTGTATGCGTTTGTGCTCGGTCACGTCGGTGACAAAACCGTGCCACAGCGTGCCGCCATCAGGCAAGCGACGCGGACGGGCATCCATCTGTCGCCAGCGCAAACCTTGTTGCGGTAAATTGACTCTGAATTCTAAATGTAGCGGCTGCAAATTCTGCGCCGACACAGCAATGCTGGTGCAATAAGCGGCGAGATCGTCGGGGTAAACCAATTGATGGATCAGCGCTGCTGCCTCGCTCATCTGGTCAGGCGACAGTTCGTAGATATCTTTGATGCCTTCACTGACATAAGAAAATCGCTCGGCGCCATCGGACGAGCGCTGATATTGGTAGGCGAGCCCCGGCACTTCGTTCGTCAAACAAGTCACCAGATCAACGCTTTGTTGCAAGCGATCCGATAGCACACGCATGGTCGTGATATCGGTGGTCGTACCCATCATGTGCAGCGGTCTGCCATCGGGATCACGCTGCACGATTTTGCCGCGACTGGCGACCCAGATGTAACTGCCGTTTTTGCAACGCAGCCTGTGTTCGACCGCATAGCTATCGGTCTTGCCTTCAAAATGTGCCCGGATGCTTGCCTGTACATAGGCCAGATCATCTGGGTGAACCCGCAGATAGCTGTCTTCAATACGATTCGATATTTCTGTATCGGTATAACCGATCAGGGCTTTCCATCCTGATGAATAATGGATTTCTCCAGTCTGCAGATTACGATCCCAGACACCAGTCGCACTGCCTTCAATCGCCAAGGCCATGCGACTCATACTGACTTCGCTATGGTGCGTTGCCTGCTCGGCCATCAATAGTTTTAACTGGTCATGATGACGTTCAATCGCAATTGCCAACACACTGGCAAGCTCGGCCACGATGGTGCGATCCCCTGAAGGTAATGTCTCGCCACGCCTGGAAAACAAAACAAATACGCCAAGCAGTGTATGGTGTGCACTCACAATCGGCATAGAAACATCAATGCGCAGATCATGCCGTACCGCCAGCACTTGAAGCTGGCTCCAAAACACGCTGCCAGCAATGCGCGGATCGGCCGATTCAGATTTAGGCTCAGGCTTAGATTCAGGCTCAAATTCATGTTCAGAGGCGTGTATCTCGCTGCTATCGATAACGACGGTACCGACAGATAACAAAAACTCTTGTGGCAAACTGGGGCCAGTCACAAGCTCCATCGGCTGGCCGGTGTCACCCGTCACAAAGATCGCTCCCATGGTCTGAGAATATTGCGCCTCAATACCGGTGATGATCTGTGTCAAAATTTGAGAGAGCGGAAGGTGTCGAGCAATATTAGTCAGACTTGTACGATATAGCGCTAACAAGTTCTGGCAACGATCGTCGTTGCGATCGGTCTTATGATCAGACAATTTTGGGTTCATGAGTTGGCTATAGCGTCGATCAGTTGGAAGAGTCAGACTGGTATCGCTGTAATGCACAGTCAAAGGCTATGAGTGATGATATACCAAAGCTTGTGTCTTCATTACTAGAGGAGACAAAAGTCGAGGCTTGCATGTAAGGTCAAAAGTCCCCCAAAGCGACCAAAACAACAATGTAGTGAATTCACGCCACAATTGTCGTGATAAATTTATGATCAATTTTTAATATTACGTCGCATTACTAATCTCGATTCATGATGGCTGAGTCGGCAATGCGCCTGAAAAACTTTACCACCTCCGATGATTGTCTTCACATGAGCCTATTGCACACCCAACGCCTACGTCTTGAACCTTTTAATGATGAGCACCTTGATGGTCTTTTTCGCCTTAATAGCGATCCAGAAGTCATGCGCTATATCACCGGCAAACCCGAAACCCGTGAAGAAACAATCGCGATGATTGAACGCATCAAAGCACGCTGGATAGAATTCGGATTTTCCTGGTGGAGTTTTATTGAGCTGGAGACTAATGAGCTTATCGGTGCTGGATGCATACAGTATTTGGGACGTGATCCGGCAAATCCTTTAGAAATTGGCTGGCGCCTGCGGCAAGATAAGTGGGGGCAAGGTTTTGCGTCCGAGGCAGCGCAGCGGATGGCAGCATTTGCCTTTGATCAGATCGGTGGCGACTCACTGTTTGCCGTCTGCGATCAGGAGAATATCGGGTCTGCCAATGTCATGAAAAAACTTGGCATGCAGTACCGCGGCATTGAGCGCTGGTATGACATGGATACATTGGTGTACACGATGACGCGTGCAGATTGGGAGGCTAAGAAAACGAGGTAAGCAGACTAATCGCCGTCATTGAGTCGGAGGTCGATTGAGATTTTCGCTTAAGAATCTGGCGAAATAAAAATCAGACTAGCTGCCAGCAGATTGTTCAAAAAATGTAGGCTCATCGCGCTGGTAATGCCATCACGTAAGCGTAAGTAGCCAAGAAAAATACCCAATACCAATTGTGGGATAACAGCAAAAACTACCAGAAACCCCGAGGCATCGTCAAAGCTGTGGTTGGCAATATGCACGAACGAAAAAGCAAATGCATATAACCAAAATACCTTAGGGTAAGCCTGGATAAACTGGCGTCCCAGATAAAAATTATGTCCCGATTTTCCATTTCTAGCTCGATAGCGTTCTTGAATTTCAAACACCAACGCCATTAAAACGATCACAGCCGTCAATCCCAGCGTGACGAAAAAACTACCCGAAAAAATCGTCACTAAGATAGGTCCGAAAAATAAGGTGTAGGTCGCATTTCTTAGCCCAAGGCGGAAAATTAGTTCCTCCAAAATAGGTGCCATGATCAATGCGGCAAAGGCAAATAATTTTAAATTAGAGAAATCTAAATCCGAGGTAATACTTGTCAGTGCATCAATTGCCCAACCTATCGTGAACATATAAATCAGGTAGAACAACACACTTAGGAACAGAAAAAAAGCTAGCCTCTGCCAGCGTCCTCCGGCATTTGATGATGGTCTCAAACGCCGGGTAGGACGTTTAATAAATCGCCAGAAATCTTGTAACTCGGTTTTGCAATAATGAGGCAAGCCGTTTGCTGCGTTTGACGGTAATGTTGACGGCATTATTGATGTGAATGCTTGCTCAATCACGCCTTGTCCTGCTTGCGGCTCTGTACTTTGCTCGTCAACAGAAACTAGCTTATCGTCGGTCTGATTCGTCATTTCAAAATAGTTTTCATCAGATGGAAATAAAATCAATCCTCAAGTGTGTACGGTATTCTTTGCCTGCCAAACGCATCTTGAAACAAGATTACTCTCCATTAGTATATTTAAGTTATCCAAGTAATCATTGGACAATAAGGCTATTTCTATAAAAATAATGGGGAGTATATTTAAATCGGCTTAAATATCTCTCAATTTTATTCTTTTGGACGACTTAACAAGGCTTTCAAATTCGCCAGACGATTTTGCGGTGTGATCGTTTCTGCCTCGGTCGGCACGGCATCGCCCTCGTCTAATTTCATCTCTTTAATAAAGCGGGAGACATCGCAATGCACCGGCGCACCGGCACGTTTGCGCTTTTTGCACCAGGTAATATGCAGACTGCGCTGAGCGCGTGTGATGCCGACGTACATCAGACGACGTTCTTCCTCGATACGGGCGGCGATAGTTTCTACCGGCGCATCGGGGTCGCCTTTATGCGGCAAGATGCCCTCTTCCACTCCGACCAAAAACACGTGGGGAAACTCCAGCCCCTTGGACGCATGTAAGGTGGACATTCTGACGGCGTCGGGGTCTTCATCCTTGCCTTCCATCATGGTCATCAATGCGACCATTTGGGTTAAGTCCAACAGGCTGCGATGATCGTCGGTACCTTCTTTGCCGCCGCTACCTTTTTCTTTGAGCCAGTTGGTAAAATCGAGTACATTTTGCCATTTGGCTTGCGCGGCACGATCGTCAAAACTGTCGTAAAGATAGCCTTCATAATTGATCTCCTTCATCAAATCGTCGAGCAAGGTTCCGGCATGGCTTTCGCGGTGCGCATGTGCTTCAACCTGATTGATGAAGGTACAGAAATCACGTAAAGGCGTGAGCTGGCGATCCGTCAATTTCGCCTCTATCCCACCTTTGAATACAGCTTCAAATAAGGAGCATTGCCATTGTCCGGCGAATGCGCCCAACACCTCTAAGGTAGCCTGACCGACACCGCGTTTGGGCGTGGTGATAGCACGGATGAAGGCCGGGTCGTCGTCTTCGTTAGCGATCAGACGCAGATAAGAAATAATATCTTTGATCTCCGCTTTATCGAAAAAGCTTTGCCCGCCAGAGATCGTGTAAGGAATGCGCTCTTTACGCAGCGCCTTCTCAATCACGCGCGCCTGATGATTGCCACGGTACAAAATGGCGTAATCCGACCATTTGGCGCGACGCTCAAAGCGATGGGCAGAGATCATGATGGCGACTTGATCCGCCTCTTGCTCATCATCTTGCATACCCAAGACTTTGACCGGGTCGCCGAGACCGTGTTCGGACCAGAGCGATTTATCAAATAATTTAGGATTGTTGCCAATAACAGAATTCGCTGCCTGCAAAATGCGGGTACTGGAGCGGTAATTTTGCTCCAGTTTGATCAGCTTTAAATCGGGGAAGTCGATACCCAGCGTCTTCAAATTTTCTATCGTTGCACCGCGCCAGGCGTAAATCGCCTGATCGTCGTCGCCCACGGCAGTGAACATCGGCTTTTTGCCTATGCCGGTGACTAGCAATTTAACCAGTTCGTACTGACAGGTATTGGTATCCTGATACTCATCAACCAGCAAATAGCGCAAACGCCGCTGCCATTTATCGCGTACTTGTTCGTTGGTACGGAATAACTCAACAGGCAGGCGGATCAGATCATCAAAATCAACCGCCTGGTAAGCAGACAAGGTTGCTACATAGCTGCGATAAATCCGGGCGGCGGTGGCCTCATCCTCATCCTGGGCTTGCTGGATTGCCAGCTCGGGATCGATCAATCCATTTTTCCAGAGCGACATTGCGGTCTGGATACGGCGTATCAATTGCTTATCTGTCGTGATTGCTAAGTCTTGCACCAAAGAAAAGCAATCATCACTATCCATGATCGAAAACCGGTCCTTCAAACCCAAGGCTCGCGCCTCTTGCCGTAAAATTTTGACGCCAAGAGAGTGAAAAGTCGATACCGTGAGTTGCTTAGCTTTTTTAGGCTCCTGCAAAATCTTAGCAATGCGCTCCTGCATCTCTAGCGCGGCTTTATTCGTAAACGTCAGCGCGGCAATGTGCTTGGGATCATAGCCATGCTTTTCGATCAGGTTGGCGATTTTTTGCGTAATGACCCGTGTCTTACCCGATCCCGCACCCGCCAGCACCAGACAAGGGCCGTCCATATAGTTGACTGCATCGCGTTGGGGTTGGTTAAGGCCGTGGGACATGAGTTGGATGTACTTTGAGGTGATGTAAAGCGGAGCAGCAGCGCCGAATTGGTATATCTGAAGGATGGTCAGCAGATATCTGGGCAGGCGCTATTGTAGCTGTATTCAATCATTCTGCCGTATGGACGTAGCCACGCACCGACGGCAATCAAACAATACTTCATGGACTACCAGGCACCTTGCAAGCGTACGCCTGAAATGACAGAGGAGAAAAATGTAAGAACAACAATAAAATTATAAGGTCAAAAGTCAAAATAAAAGCCTCATCTTCGCAAAAAGAGGAGGCTCATAAAAAGACAATTACCAACCGCAGCAGAGGGAGTAACCCGCTCTGCCCGAATACAGCTTACAAATTATTTAGATGCGGCTGGTGCAGCTGCTGATGCGGACGCGTCAGCTTTTTTTGCTTTCATTTTTTTCATTTTTTTCGCTTTTGGCGCAGGAGCGTCAGCAGAAGCGGCTGGTGCAGATGCCATCGCAGATGCTGAAGGAGCAGCAGTGTGGGATGCAGCGAAAGCGGATGCGGCGAATAAGCAAGTAACCAAAGCAGCGATGAGTTTCTTCATTTTTATACCCCTGTAATTAGAACTGTTGTTGTTAATTAAAATCAAAATTACTAATTTCTACATCTACGATTCACATGAACCTGTACCCTTAACGCAAATTAATTATAAGTGGTTGACGATTTATTTTAAAAAAGATTTATCTATTTTTTGGCGAACTGGTCTTGACCCGAAAGTCGTACTCTAATTTAATCAACAATCAAGCGCATTTACCCAATACTAAGTTCTGTTCATATTTAAAGTCGCCTCAGTCAAATTGCATGCCTGTAGTCTTGTTGCTATGATGCGCGATCGATGGCACTTTGCAGTCACACCCGATTTTTTGGATCGTCCGATGCCCTCTTTTACCCATTTTGCGCCACGTCAGCTACTCATTTTAAGTCTCTTGTTTTGCACTGCAGCAACAGCATTTTCAGCAGCGCACATCCCGTCCAATGACGCGACCGTGCTGGAGCGACTACCATTTAAGCCCAATGATCCTGTGGCACGTGAGCTGGCGCAGATGCGTGCTGAGTTGCAGCGCAACCCAAAGAATGTTGAGGTCGCTGTCAAACTGGCGCGTCGCTATTATGGAATGGTTGGGGAAGAAGGCGATCCGCGTTATCTGGGCTATGCAGAGGCGGCACTCAAGCCTTGGTGGGATATGCCGGAGCCGCCAATCGACGTCCAGGTGCTACGCGCGGGGCTGTTGCAATTCCGCCACGATTTTTCTGGTGCGACATCGGATCTTAATAAGGCAATCGCACGCGATCCAAAAAATCCTCAAGCTCGTGTGCTGAGAGCGGTGATTGAAATTGTTCAGGCCCGATATGATTTGGCCAGATCGGATTGCCGCGCGCTGGATGGACTAACCAATGATTTGATCGTAGTCGGCTGCGAAACCATGGTTGATGGTTTAACCGGGAAATTAGCCAGCGCCTACGATACCTTAAACACCACTTTTAACGATGCTTTAAAAGACGCACAAAGCGACGGAGATAAGGTCGCGCCCGATCTACAATTGTGGGTACTGATACGACTTGCCGAACTAAGTCAGAGGCAAGGGAAAATTGAACGCACTGAAGCACATTTCAAACAAGCATTGGCACTGGGTATTCAAGACACATTTCTACTCGCGGCGTATGCAGATTTTCTGTTAGACCAGAAACGCCCGACCGAAGTGGTCACGCTGTTAAAAGACAAAATTCGTTCGGATAACTTATTGCTGCGCCTGGTATTTGCTGAGCGAACTCTGAATATGCCAGAAGCAAAAGAAAGTGAATCCATATTAGCAGCACGCTATGTCGCAGCACAGCTAAGGGGCGACACAGTACATCAGCAAGAAGAAGCCAGATTCGAACTGCAAGTCAAAGCTAATCCTAAAAAAGCACTGGCTCTGGCGCAAGAAAACTGGAAAGTACAATTAGAACCACGTGATGCGCGCATCTTTTTGGAATCCGCCTTAGCACTCAAAGACCCCAATGCGGCTCAAGCCGTTTTGCAATGGCTCGATAGCAGTCACATAGAAGACGCTTATTTAATCAAGCTGGGTCAGCAATTAAAACAACTACAAGCAATGCAGGTAGCTCATCAATGAAACGCTTAATTCTCTTGTTAGCCGGTCTGTTTTTTGCTCTGACCGCATCTGCCCACAAACCCAGCGACAGTTATCTTAGTCTGAGCGTGAAGGACAGCGCTATCACCGGACAATGGGATATCGCCCTGCGCGATTTAGATTTTGCGATTGGCCTGGACGCCAATGGAGATGCCGAAATTACCTGGGGTGAAGTTCGTGCTAAGCACTCAGAGATTGCAGCCTATGCCATGTCCCGCTTGCACGTCTCAGCGCAAGGCAAGGATTGTCCAATACAAGTAACGGAACATTTGGTGGATGATCATACAGATGGTGCTTATGCAGTGATGCGCTTTAAAGCAGAATGTCCTGCGCCCATCAGCGTATTGCAAGCCCAATATAATCTATTTTTTGATATCGATCCTCAGCACAAGGGCTTGTTACGGCTCGATTATCAGGGGCAATCCAGTACCGCGATATTTAGTCCAGATAAAGCAACTCAGGAATTCAAGCTCAGTGAAGTCAGTCGCTTCAAACAATTCGTGGACTATGCCCGAGAAGGTGTCTGGCATATCTGGATCGGCTTTGATCACATTCTATTTTTGTTAGCTTTACTCCTGCCGGCAGTGGTGTTCCGCCAGGATAAAAAATGGCAGGCCGTCAGCGCTTTTAAGCCCGCATTTTGGTCGGTATTAAAAATCGTTACGGCGTTTACGCTGGCGCATTCCATCACGCTGACACTGGCGACTTTGGGCGTCATTAGTTTGCCATCGCGTTGGGTAGAATCGACGATTGCGGCATCGGTAGTCATCGCGGCACTAAATAATATTTATCCTCTATTCCGGGAACGACGCTGGGTCATGGCATTTTTATTTGGCTTGATACACGGATTCGGATTTGCCAGCGTGTTGACTGATCTTGGATTGCCGCAAGGTGCCTTGATTCTGGCATTGGTCGGATTTAATTTGGGTGTTGAAGGCGGCCAGTTAGCGATTGTTGCCGCATTTTTACCAGTCGCATTTGCATTAAGAACAAGCTGGTTTTATCGTCGCCTGATCCTGATTGGTGGCTCGGTCGTCATCGCGATTCTGGCAGCGATCTGGTTCATAGAGCGTGCGTTTGATATGAAATTTTTGTGATTTTGTGAGTTAAATTTATCCGGATTAGTACGCTGTTTTTGATCGCGGCATAGATCACCTGAATTTGAAACTCAATCTCAAAGGCAAAAGTAGGCTCGACTCGCCTTCGTGGCAATTGGTTTAGAAGCAGAGTAAACTAAGCACTGTCCACAAGGAATTTGCATATGAAATTTGAACACTTAGTAGAAATTAACGACATACTTAATCCGTTGAACGATGTCATTACACGCGAACAATTGTGGCGTGGCCTGGTGTTGCGCGCCGAGTCTCCCAAGTTATTTGTGCCTTACCTTGATGAGAGTACGATCACTGCACGCAATACAAACGGATTCTCACGTAGTCTGCGTTATGGTGATTTAGTGATTAGCGATGAGGTTCGTTTTGTCGAACTTGACTCGGTGTTGTATGACGTAGCAGCGCAGAAGGATATTCCTCAGTCGTCGCTATTAATGAAGATTGAAGAACCCTCGCCGGATGCTTTATTCGTGCGTTTTTTATATGACGATGGTCATAGCGCGGAAGAAGATATCGCGAATGAGATGTACAACGAATATCGCCGCTCTGCTTATCAGGAAGCAGATATTGATACGATACGCGTTATAAGAGAAATGGCAGAAGCCGGACGGCTGAACGCATTGCCATCATAAGTTTTTGTCGTTGAATATCGCGACTCATCGACACTACGCTTGTTACTAGTTGCTGTTTTAGTCTGAATAGAAATAAAAAAAGACGCCGTTCAAAGAACGGCGTCTTTTTTCTTTATTACTTTAGCTAATTACTCTACGCGTAATTCTTTCAGCAGGTTATCGGCTTTATCAACGTTTTTCATTTCCCACAATACATAGCGCAAATCTACTTGGATATCGCGTGTGTTTGCATCGTTGAAATCCCAGTCAGAGATGATGGAATCTAAAGTGCCGTCAAATGCCAATCCAACTAATTCACCTTTGGCATTCAATGCTGCAGAGCCAGAGTTACCGCCTGTAATATCCAATGTCGCCATAAAATTGACCGGCACTGATTTCAACTTGGCATCATAGTATTTGCTGTCGGCACCGTATTTGCTGGATTTGATTGCATCCAATTGGTTTTGTGGGGCATTAAACTCACCCGTACCAGTCGCTTTTTTCTCGATACCATGCAGGCTGGTAAAGGCGGTCCAACTTGTGCCATCAACACCATATGGACGACCAGCGACTTTACCAAAAGTAACACGCAAAGTGCTGTTAGCATCAGGATAAACCGCTTGACCTTTGCTATTCATCAAAGCGATTTTTGCCTTCATATAATTTGCATAGGCTTGCTGAATTTTGCCAGCCATCTCTTCGTCACGTGCTTCACGCTTCAGACTTTCGTCATACATCGCAACAGCAGCTTTGATGAAACTATCATTACTAGCTTTGAAATCATCTGGTTTGCGTTCCAGCCAAGGAGCGCGTTCTTCTTTGATCGCCAGTTTGCTACCCGCATACATTGCATCCAAGAGAGCTTTAATGTCGGCTTCTTTCATACCATCTTTAATACCAACGGCAGCATCAAAATTCGCATTGCGGTCTTTGCTCGCTTGCGCTGCATACTTGGTCATGAAGTTCAGTACCAATGCTTTATCAACGGTCTCATCGTAGCTACGATCTACCGCGGCGACACCCGCTTTAAAGCGTGGCAGATCGCGTGTCTGGAAACCAGATTTGCGTTCTGCATCTGGCTTGGTTGACTCATTTGCCAGACGATACATACTACGTGCAGAAGCTAACAAACGAGGTGAGGAATAGGCCAGCAAGAAGTCACGGCGGTTTTCTGCATCACGCTCAGCGATGAGTTTTTCGATCGCGTCGATGTCTGCTGCATACATTTGCTTACGGCCAGCATCAGCATTGATCCATGTCTTCAAGTCCGCATGTTCTTTTTGCTTGCGGGCTAATAAATCACTACCGGCATAGCTATCCAACATCCCTTGGCGGTTTTTATAGTAATTGTTAACACCTGCAACCATGCCAGCGTATTTCAATTTTTTGTCCGGGCTATCTTTGGTTTCACGTTCGATCACAGCCAGTTGTTCGCCAGAGGCTTTGACATAGGCTGGATAGTTCCAGTCGAATGTATAAGCAACTTCTGACGGCAAACGATGGCGATTGGTACGTCCCGGATAACCAGTTACCATGACGAAATCGCCTTCTTTCACGCCCTCTTTAGCCAGACGCAGATAGTGGGTAGGCTTGTATGGGACGTTATCTTTACTAAATTCTGCTGACTTGCCGTCTTTGCTGACATAAGCACGCAAGAAGCTATAGTCGCCGGTGTGACGTGGCCACATCCAGTTATCGGTATCACCACCAAATTTACCTACACCTTCGGCTGGTGCATGTACCAGGCGCACGTCTTTAATTTCTAATTGCTTGATCAGGTAATACTCTAAGCCACCATAGTAAGGATAAACATTGCAGCGATGGCCGACATCTTTTTCGCATTCTGCTACTAATGCTTTTTCATTCTTTTCTATCGCATCTACTCGCGCCTTACCGACTAACTTAGCAACCTCTGGACTGATGATTTTAGAACTGACGTCTTTGACATCCTTAGTGACAAAAACCCGGCTACCTGGGGATGCCGGGAGTTCATCCGCCATTGTCTTTGCCAAAAACCCATTAGCCAGATAGTTGCGCTCTGGTGTGGAGTTACGGGCAATACTGTCGTAAGCACAGTGGTGATTAGTAATCACCAGACCTTGATCCGAAACAAACGATGCGGAGCAACCACCCAAGCTAACGATCGCACCCATAGGGAACTCAGTCAATTTAGTTAAGCTGGCAGGATCGAGCTTTAAGCCGGCCGCTTTTAATTGCTTGGCGATCGCTGGCAATTGTTGTGGCATCCACATGCCTTCGTTGGCGTAAGCAACGCTGATAGCACTGCTCAATGCTGTCAGCGCAGTAAATAATACGAGTGATTTTTTCATCGGAGTCTCAGAATCTTTATGGGATCGTTATTGAAATAGACTGAAAAAGAGGGTCTCTTTTTCATAGCATTGCAGTATCTGATCGTCATGGAATGAAGTCAATACAATTGCTTACAAGTTCTTTACTTGTTTTTTAGGATGAGACTAACGAATAAAAAGCGATAATGAAATGCGAGCAAAAGACTTATCGCTGCGGGAGGTAAAAAACATTGTTTTTTATGTTTTTTTGAGAAAAAAGTGAACTATTCAAAAAATACTCCATCTGAGGCGACCAAAAATTATCAATAGCGGCTGTCAATTTTCAGATCGTTTTTCGTCGATTGTTAGCGCTAGCAAAGTGCGTAAATGCCACACAATAGTCGATTACTGCCCAATATCGCCCGTTAGTTTTACGCAACATAATAAGGCCTTCTTGCGCCAGAACTTAGTGATTATCTATTTCAATTAGCCCTAAGTAATTGTGATTTTTGTGTCATTTAATTTGCATGATCTGCTGACATGACCTGTTTACATAATCTGCCTGATGCGCTCATAACCAGTCCGGCTGATCGGAATCTGTTTGCCAGAGCGCATGATCGCAACATGACTGTCTTTGGTGCTACGTTCTATACTTTTCAGCAGTTCAATATTGATTAAATATGAACGATGCACACGCACAAATTTTTTCGGATCTAGCTGCGCTTCCAGCTCCGACAGAGATTGCGTCTTCAGGTAAGATTTTGCGTCGCTGACAATACTGATGTAGTCATCCTGCGCTTCTACATACTCCATCTTATCCACCGGAATAACATGCACCTGAGTTCGGTCACGGATCAAAATACGGTCCAGTAGTTTGCCCGGCTCAGCCAGCAATTGCTGGATCGCGGTGGCTTGCGGATTGACCAGTTGCGCAATTAATTTACGTGCCTGCGCAAGGGCCTCATCAAATCGTGTTTGTGAAAATGGTTTGAGTAAATAATCAATCGCATGTAGATCAAATGCCTTAAGGGCATATTGATCGTAAGCGGTAGTAAAGATCACCCCAGCCTGTCTGCCCGTCAGCTCCAGCACTTCCAAGCCAGTCAGCTTAGGCATCTGGATATCTAAAAATATTAAATCAGGATTAAGCGCGTTGATCTGCTTCACCGCATCAAGTCCGTGCTCTGCCTCACCTACGATGACAATATCTGGATGCGCCCGCAAATATTCCCGGATCAAGCATCGCGCTAATTCCTCATCATCAACGATCAATACATTTATAGGATTCATCATTTTTTGGTATTTTTAAAGATTGACGATATTAAGTGGTATCGCTATTTCTACGATAAAGAATTCTGTATTTCTTGTCCAACTGATACGCGCTTTTTCACCATACAAAGAACGTAAGCGTTGCTGACTATTTTTTAAGCCTAAGCCATTTCCTACGGTCGCACTTGGGTTGATATCAACAGGATTTTCTATCGTGACATGTAACCAGTCACCTCTTGTCATTGCGCGTAGCGTAATGGTTCCACCCTCAGTCAAATCACGGATACCATGTTTGATCGCGTTCTCAATACAAGGCTGTAATAACATAGGCGGTATCAATGCCGCTTGCGCAGTGTCGCTAACCAGGATATCGCTTTGTAATTTTTTACCAAAGCGGATTTTTTCTATCGCTAAAAAATGCTGACATAAGGTGATTTCATCTGCTAAGGGAATCTGTTCTTTTTCCGACAAAGCCAAAGTCTGACGAAAAAATTGCGCTAACTCCAAAGTCATCGTGCGAGCGGCAATTGGATCAATCGAAGTTAAAGCGCTGATTGAATTCAGGCTATTAAACAAAAAGTGAGGATTGATTTGTGTCCGTAAAACCTGCAACTCTGCATCACGCGCCTGTACCCGGGACTCTGCTGCACGGCGATCTGCCAGGCGCATATTGTCAAGTGCAATCAGAACGTCATGCACTAAAATAGAAAGCAAATAAAAACCACAACCAGCTACAAACAACATGACTGACATCGGCTGCGTTATTACAATTAAATTTACAGCCAAATTACTATCTGTATCTGCACCATATAAAAATGAATGGCGTATTGCTTGCGCCAAATAATTCCATGCGTAGCAGAGCAATAGCCACATCAATCCAGACAACAATGACGCGCCGCCAAAAATCACCAGCGTCAAAAGAAATTGCCGCTTCTCAAAAGGTAAAGACCGGCAAACATAGAACGCAGAAGCAGCGACAAAACCATAAATCAAACTAACTGGGATGGCAAACCAAAGACCAGCCCCCCAACTAATATTTGCCATCGTTACTAATAAGGCAGCAATCACCACGCCAGCCAATAGCCATGCCATCAGATACCACATCAACTTACGCATGCTAGAGACTATAGGTTTTATCATTGGTCTAATCGGTGTGCTTGATATAAATAAAGCTAATAAATAGAGCTAATAAATAGAGCCAATTACATTTACAGAACTTACGCAAAACTGCACTAACTGGGTTGCAGCACTTTGCTAGCGAAATTTTGCATAAGTCCTGATCTATATAAATATAAATATAAATTAGTTTTTGATCTCAACGCCACCCATTACGACATAACCTTCAATCACCAAGCGTTTGGTCGCCGTCATCGGAGGAATAGTTTTATCTTCAATCCCGCCCATAATCGGTATGCCATTACTGACAATGGTCCAATCAGCAGGTACTTTTAAAGAGATGCCTCCCCAGACAGCAAATACTTGCAAGACTGCTTCAGACTGAATAGATGCCTGGCGTAAATCGATCTCTACTGAGCCCATAATCGCGGTCGCTTCACCACCCCGAAAATTTTGCGACACAACCTTCATATTATTGCCACTCATGACAGCGACTGCGTCGATACTGCTATCGCCCATGCTGCTCAAACCAGATAATCCCGTATTGGCATTATCTCCAAGTTGATCACTATTATTGTCGCTAAAGCGGTCTTTGCGTACACCCTTGAAGACGACCGCGAGACCCGCCACGATAATAAACAACGGCCACCAGTCACGCATCCGGAAAATAATAAAACCAAGGTTGGATAATGTCATCAACGCTCCGGCGGCAATTAGTCCACCAGCGATGATATAGCCCGAAGTAGCTCGCGTCTGCGACAGTTTTAAAACACCAAAAGCAATGAATACCATGGGCCAAAATTGAATATAGTCGCGAGCGTTAAACCAATGTAAGTTGTCTACCAACGCCAACACACCAAAGATGATAACGATAGCGCCAATTAAGACACGACGTTGATTATGTGACTGGTTCATGATTGTGATTCCTTATTTGATTTTTCTGACAAATTCGTTATGCCGGTAGCGACCCAAGTAACGCCAAAAATGATGAGGATAATCGGCCAGCTGGTTTGAAATGTCCAGTCCCAGAGTTGGGTCAGACAAACATACAGCCACAATCCTACGGCTATTTGCGAGATCCCTTTAATCACCTGTACCAGCATAGTGGCACTTAAGGCCTCAACCAAACCAACGATAGCGATCACCAGTGGCCAGCCGTACCACCAGCGAATTTTTTCGCCGATGTAAGGCCGCAAATCAACATACCCCAGCCGCTCTAATAAAAAAATAGTACCGACTGCGATCAATACCAATCCCCAGATTACCGATTTACGCTGACGTTGTTTTCTGTATTGTTGAATACTAGCTTGCGAAATATCAGAGTTCATCATGACTCCCTTATTAAAATGAACGGATCGTACTTTGTACAGACCCACTATATTTTTTAATCAATTTGCTCTTGCTGCGTCGACATGTTCAAGATAATAGATGTGGGAATAAATGTCTTCCTGATTTCGGCCAATAGCAGTGATCGTTCGGTCAATGGCGAAACATCGGTGAATGACGCAGAACAAGGCATGCGATCTGCGCTTCTGAGAAGTCATCCTAGTCAAAGTGGAAAATCTAAGCGTAACGGATAGACAAGGAATTCAACTTTACGTAAGCTAGCGCGATACTGACAGCGACCGCTTGTAATCCCCATGATAGAAAATCTACTGCCTTTCCTCAACGTTATCTCTACCGCTGCCAAAGCCATGCAATGGTTCAGAGATGTCAGTGCGAAAAATAAAGGCGACGTCCGTGCCTTGATTGAAGAGATTAAAGAAAATTCACGCTTATGTTTTAGGGTAGTGCAAGACCATGTACCGCCAGCAGATGTCATCCCGTCGTTCTCAACAACAGTGTTTGATCGCCTGAACGCTAGCGGATTTGATTTTGATTCAGTCCAGCGCCACGACATTCCAAGCTACGAGGGTATAGAGAAAAGTGATCTCGCCACATGGGCAGGCAAGCCCACGGGCAAATTGATCGAGAGTATCTACGACAAGATTAAAGACTTACGCTCTTTACATGCGTTTAAGGCGCATGACAATCGTTTATGGAGCAGAAGGATACTGAATATTCATAAGCGCATTTTGCTGTTGCTGCGCCATACACGAACCTGATGGCCGACCTTGATAGTCACCTCCAAATTAGCGGCCACAAAACCCACCAATTACACTAGCCACGCACCATCACGGTAGATAACTTCGTCATCCAATAACACGGCATTGGTTACGGCAAAAACATCAACATGAAAACGCGCATCTTTACGCTTGAGTTGCGGCTTGGTGTACACGCCATGTTTTGCACCAAGCGATAAATGAATGCCGCACATGCGTTCATAAGTGCCGATATCGCACACGGTACGATCTGCTGAAAATGCCCGGTTCATGCCAAAGCCCAATTCACGCAACCAGACTTCGCCCTCGGCAGCACGGATACTGGCTAAGACTTCATCAAACTCGGGCGTGGAATCAATGACGTCGATGATCCGACCTTTTTCTACAACCAGCGTAATCGGGTGCGCTGGTTTGTTGACCATAAAATTACTGTCGCCAAATACAAAAATCCTCACGCGACCACTAACCGCTTCTAAATCTTGCGCCTCAGTAAATACCTCGCCAATCGGAAACTGGCCGCCGACATTGGTCATGCCAGTGTAATCGCCAATATTCAATTTAGCGGGCTCTAATGGCGAAGCAAATACAAGACGTGCGCTCTCGCCGCTCTCGACCACCGCACTGCCAGCGCGGTCAATCTTATCTTTTAGTGCCCGGCCGACGCCGCGAAAATACGCAGGATCGTAGGCCAGACTGTCGATATAAATCAATGCCTCATCAGCCGACAAGCGCGCCAGATGCACATGTTCAATCACTTTTAAACCACGCTTAAATAACTCGACCCTTACCCGATAGGCATCCAGACGGAAACTGGTAGTTTGTACCAATACCACCAGATCGGACGGCGCTAGAGTCTCAAACACGGCATGGATCACTTCCGGGCTTACCTGATCAAAGTCGATAAACTGTGCGTCTGGTAAACAACGTCGATACGCTTCACTCAGCGCCAACGACAAACCGCAGCCCTGATCAGCGACGATCAGAGCTTTATGTGCGAGCTGATGCTCCATCGCCATCGACAAAATATCGGCAATATTTTTGGTCGCCATTGCT
The DNA here is from genome assembly GCF_040544445.1 of Undibacterium sp. GrIS 1.8. Lineage (NCBI taxonomy): Bacteria > Pseudomonadati > Pseudomonadota > Betaproteobacteria > Burkholderiales > Oxalobacteraceae > Undibacterium > Undibacterium sp. GrIS 1.8. The sequence continues at coordinate 37,558 of NZ_JBEONQ010000002.1, forward strand.
ATCGCCGACTCAGGCAAAACGCTGTGGATTTGAGGATTATCTGGGGAGTTCATTGGCATGATGTACATCGTTACAAAAATAGGTAGCAGGAAACGCTTATCAAACAGAAACATACGCGGGCATAAATGAGCTATATGGCGACCGTAATCAAATACACATCGATTACACGTCGATTACACGTCGATTACTCAATAGTCATGCGGTCTGCCACTGAGCTTTTTGCCGTATTTTTTTCGGTTGGTTTTGCGCTAGTGCATTGTAATCGACATTGACAATGCACTTAGTTTTGCTCACAACTTAAAGTCAGCCATGCGACGATTTTCGATATTTCGCGGCTGGCATCAATGATCAAAACGCTCTTTTTTCTTTAGCTTCGTTAATGACAAGAGAATACCCAAAAATCACCCAACAACTTGCTCATTTAAATATACTTTTTAATCACGTTTATAGAAAATTGATCGCTAATTTAAGTTAGCGCAGGTTTTGCCGTTATCTAGCTTAACTAGATTGAAACTACTTGATACAGCACGTCACAGATAACACTCAGCAAATTTGTATGAAACTCTTTTCATTTCCTCGCGTCAACCAAGTCATTCCCGCTGATACACGTCATATGGGCTATGAAACCGTTGCGCAATCTGATGACGAAGCCCCACAGAAGACAAAACCAGATGACCAACCCGTGAGCAATATCACAACTGCTTTTGTCAATGGCGCCCGCAGTGGAGAAGATCGCCGCCGTGGCAACGACCGCCGCCAGACTGAGCGCGCGCCATCCTCGGTAGCGATTTTATTTGATACCCGCGCCAAAATAATCCGGCGCAAGACCTCTCGTCGTCATGAGGACGACGAGCAACTACAAAACTTCAGTATCAAAATATAGCTTCTGCTTGGTCAATCAAGCATCGCGTCAGTTAAACTTCCCCAGCAAGCCAAGCTCCGAGGATAATAGCGACTTCATTCTCGGACGCACCGCGTTCCCTCCACTGGAAACTACTATGTCTACCAAGTCAAACACACCCGCGCCTTTTCAAGCTAAACGTCTTAAGCGCAAGCAATTTGCCAGCACAGGCGATGTGCATATTCAAGGCGATTTGCTGATCGCAACACAACTCATCGTCGGCGGTGACTTGCTGGTAGACGGTGATCTGCAAGCAGAAGAAGTGTTTTGCCTTGGCAAAATTACTGTGACAGGCAATATTCAGGTGCAATCGCTTTATGTCGGCCAGGCGCTCGATTGTGGCGGCGATATCGAAGTCGAATTTTTACTCAAGACCGGTTGCAATGCCGAATGGATGGCGCGCATGCTGGAACTTGATCAAGCCAAAGCCAGCAAGGATGGCAGCAGCTACATGGATAAATTGGTTCATCCGTCTATTCTTCAACGTGATGCGCATCATGAAATTTTTGGTGGATTTGGTGACATACAAGCGCTCGGCTATCTGGCTTGCGACGTCTTGGATTGTCATGGTAGCGTGCAATTAGATGATGTTTTCGATGTGATTGAGGTCCAATATATCGGTGGTCATTTAAGCGCGAGCGAAGTCCTGATCGCAGGCGACGCCAATTGCAAAGGCGAAGTATTTAGCGAAACCGATATTACTGTCACCGGCACGCTATTCGCGGGTAATGTTACTTGCCAGGGCAATCTGGAAACCGGCGCGATTGTCTGCCATGGCGACATCAGCACCTGGGGTACATTACGCGCCAGCGGTGAGATTAGTAGCCTGAATGGCGAAATCCATTGCGGTCGCTGGATTGCGACCAAAGCCACCATCTACGCGGCCAAATACATCAAGGCAGGCGAATCCGTCGTCGCAGAACAAGGTATTAGCAGCGGTGACGATTACGGTATTTTGGCAGGCACCACATTGCGCCGTTCGCTATGGGAAAGCCAGGGATTTGTCTCTGCGCCAACCAAGCCACGCCACTTGTTATCCGGTAAATTTGTAGAAGGCAAAAAACTTAAAAATATCGATGCGCTAGAGAAAAAACGTGACGTCGAACTAGATTGGGAAGTGGTGCGCAGATTGAAGCGTGAATCAGAGCAAGACTTTATCTAACCACTATTTTAGTCACGCTATCGCTCAAGCGGCCTGTTCACGTCTCGTCATGGCGATAGCGTTTTCCTAAGTCGAATATCCTGCGCTTTCTAATCGATAGGACTTACGCAAAAACTAAAACCCCACACCACAAACGCACAGAGACACAGAGACACAGAGGCCGCAAGTGGCTTTCCTTTTTTACGTAAGACCTATCAATATGCATGCTTGGCTCGCCGGTGTGTGATACCGCACAGAGCCATCCCGTTACCTGCTATATCGTTAATCATTCTTAATTCAGGAGAATGATCATGTCGTCAGATAACAGCAATTCTATTCAAACCTTACGTTCAAAAATCGAGCATATTCATTTCTGCATGATGACAACGATCAACGAAGACATGAGTTTATCAAGTCGTCCAATGACTGCTCAAGCGACGGATGACGATGGCATTATGTGGTTTTTTGTGTCCAGCAATTCTCAACTGGCTTTAGATCTTACGCGCCATCCAAAGACCAACGTCAGCTTTGCAGATCCATCTGACAACCTCTACATTGCGATTGCCGGTACGGTCGAACTAGTCAAAGACCAAGCCAAAGAAAAACAGTTGTGGACATCCCAAGTCGCGGCATGGTTTCCATCCGGCCTGGATGATCCGCAACTCTCTTTGATCAAATTGCATATCCACATGGCAGAGATTTGGGATAGCAAAACGAATAAAATGGATATGCTATATCAGATGGCCAAAGCGGCGATTACCGGTGAACATCAACAGAATTTAGGTGAACACGCCAAACTTCAGTTTTGAGATCAACACTGCTGATTCTTGATGCTTGGGAGTGAATGTATTAGGCAAGCCAGTAGTGCTATTTGCGTGCTGGCCACACGTTTCCGGTCATTTTTGACACTATTAGTTGCTCATGGCTCGCCATGAGCGTCTTACTCAGAACAAACTCACAACAAACTCACATCAAAACTACACCAAAAGTGCATCCCTCATTATCTCGAATCGTAATCGAAAATTTCGGCTAAATTGAGTTAGTCTAACGAACACTCCTAACCTAACCATCCTCTACTGTCATGACAAAATCGTTTAACACTTACCTTGTTGCCTATCTGGTCGCGGCAGTTATATTTTGCGTACTCGATTTTATCTGGCTTACGATCGTAGCCAAGAACTTTTATCAATCTCAACTCGGCCCGCTGATGCTGGCCGAGCCCAAGATGATTCCGGCTGCCACTTTTTATCTCGTTTATCTGCTTGGCTTGCTGGTATTCGCCATCATGCCAGCCGTACGTGAACAAAGCTGGCTGACCGCTGTCCTGATGAGTGGCCTGTTGGGTATTGTTGCCTACGGCACCTACGACCTCAGCAATCTTGCCACCTTAAAAGGCTGGTCTCCAACACTCACCGTCATCGACATCATCTGGGGCGCATGTGTCAGCGCAGCGGCGGGATCGGCAGGATATTATGCGACAAGGTTTTTCAACTCAAACTGACGTAGAGATAAATCTTATCCTTGTCAGAAATGAATATACTCCCCCTAATTTTCCATAAATATGCCTGATTGACCAAACTTTATATGGACGACTAATATATACACCATAGGGGTATATAAATAACATCACTCCATCACTATAGAATTCATGCCTTGATCACCAAGCTCCAACGCTTAACTACGCGCAGCCCAATCACTCGCAAGCAAGCCATACATAGCCGAATCTGACACAACGCCGGCCACAATCCAGCGCTCGCGCAACATGCCCTCCAGCTTAAAGCCAAGTCGCTCCAGACATCTGGCAGATGCCAGGTTCATGGGATCAATATCCGCCTCAATACGATTGAGCAGAAGTTCAGAAAATCCATACTGAATCAATGCTAGCAACGCCTCTTGCATATAACCCTGTGCCCAGGCTGCGTGTCTCAAGACGTAACCAATTTCGGCACGGCGACATTGTTCAGAAAAATGAAAAAGCGAACAGTCACCCAATAATTGATTATCAGATAATCGCACTATCGCCAAACACAAACTGTCACCCACAGGCATTTCTTTTAAATCGCGCTGTATCCTTTTTTGCGCAGTCTCTAACTCTGTCCATGGCAAAGTAATGCCATATTTTGTGATAAGCGGATCAGAAAAAATCGACAGCAAGTCGGCAGCATCGTCTAACTTAAATGGACGCAGTAGCAAGCGTTCAGTTTGTAGCGTAAGTTGGTCGAAGGAGGGCATAAAATCCTTAATAAAAGTATTGGTCTGTCTATTCGACTGACAATTCAGACGTCTTCAGACAAGCGACATGACTTACACGCGCATCGCTATACGTGATTTTCGGAAATACTGGCACTTTTCCAAAAGCCCAATATTCAGTATTGCCACTAACACGCCATGGCCGCCCAAACAAAAAATGCACTCGCGCTTTAGATGTTTGCAGCGGCAAAGTATCGCAATTAATCATTGGCCCAGCCCACTGACCACAATCGCCAAAATAATCACATAAAGGGGAAACACAAGTGCTCCCCCATCGACCACCAATCACGGAACAACCAAAAGGAGTCAGCATAATTCCGGCTGTGATCAAGCCTAAGAAAATGACGACGACTATAGTCTTTCGAGGTTTTCTTTTCATTATAAAATAGGAGATTAAGCCAGTATTTGATGTTCGCACTAAATAAACGATACTGCAACGATGTACAAAATATACCGAGGAAATTGAGTAATAAAAAAGCCGCTGACTCAACATCAGCGGCTTTTTCATTCAACGTAACAGGTTCAATAAATATCGACCAGTACTCTGACAGCACTATATTTTCCGCTGCTGTAATAGCCTTTGGTATTGCTATCTTTGTAGAACTTAATTTTGTAAGCAATCGCGCTGGACGGGTAAGTTGGTCCCGATGTATAGACTGGTTTGGGTGCGGTCCCGACGTTATAAGCCGTGGTGCTGTCTACGATCCAGGTCAATGATTTAGTAATCTCGTTCGGGTCTAAAATCGCAGCCGAGTCATAGTAGGTTGCATTGTAAGGCCGTGTAATCAGGCTCTTGCTGCTGGTCGCTGTTTTAGTCGAAAAGTTATAGGCATCACCGCTGGTCAGGTAGGTAATTTGTGCACCGGTAACTTTAAAATACGAGGCCGTTGGGAAGATCGCATTGGCCGTATCGGCAACGCTCACGCCGTTGGTACCGTAGATCGTTGCGGCACTGCCATTGAGATAAATAGCGGTATCCTCATCCACGCAAACACCTTGCGTTTTTGAGGTATTTCTCATCCCTGCCAACAAACGGGCAACACGTCCGCGAGCATTGCAATGGGTATCGACTGCGACATTAGTGCCAGAAAATCCAAAGCCAGTCATCGTGCCGGCATTTTCTAAATAAGCGAGTGAACTGGTACCGCTGCGGTCATCTTTTAAACCGGTCGCGCTGCCAACACTCTTAGGTGCAAAGTTGGCGTTGAAGTACAAAACACCGTAGGCAACGCCCTCGCCCATCATAGGATTTGCCTGAATCATGGTGCCTGCCGATGTTCCTGCAATCACCAAACTGCCATTGTTCACACGAGTGCGCAATGCCGCCATCAATGGCGTATCAGCACCGCTATTAGCTAAAAAAGTTCTGGCAGCACGCGACTGATCACCACCATTAAAAAACACCACGTCGGCCTGATTAATGATGGCAATATTAGAGTTCCCTGCTGCATTGCCAGAATAAGAATCGTTGGTGTAATTATCCGCATGCGCGGTGATATGCTTTGGCGCAAAACCATGCTTTTGGAATAGCTTGATGTAACTCAGCGCACCGGTCGTCGCATCATCATTGTTATACACGTTGTCACCGGAGGCAGCGGTATCTGCCGATGCCGTGACGACGGCAACTCTGGGGCAAGTCGTCGTATTCCAATCAGTCACGCAATTGGTATAGATGCTGGTGTTAGGCGTCCAATTGCGCGAGGTAGATGCACGCAATCCGGCATAGATTTCATTATTGGTTTCTGCTGTCGCGCCGCCCATCATAAAAACTTTGGCGGCATGCGTCGTAAAAGGTGTAGCCAATAAGCCGGCACAAGTCAGCATTCTGATCGTTAATCCCAAAAACATTTTATTCATTTTTGCTTCCCTAAAAAGTTGGATGACGATCGAATGTCGTCAATCTGTTTTCAACAACATGAATTCAATTGCTTATTGCGTATTGCCTATTACCCATTACTTATTACGACAAAAATCTTAGGATCAGTCCGCCGTCTAGCTACCGTCTGATCAACCTGCCCATCTTCACAGAACCAGTTTTCACTTACTTGAAATCCATTTGATATCCGCCTGATGATCGTTAACCTAAAAAAACGCTAAGTGATCGTTAAGCCGAGAGAAAACTGTAAGAACATCATAGGCACGGAAAATAATTTACACAATTTATATTTATGTAAATTATTTTACTAATTTAAAGAGGAGTTTTTCATCAAATGCGATGAAACAGACAAGTAAAAAAATACGGTTTAGCAGGAAAACAGATAGTGATATGTAAAAATTGACGGTGCAAAGCTGTTGCAATCAAGACGGATTATTTGAAAATACCCGGCGAAATTTTCAAAAATGAGACTTTTAGCTGAAAACTATTTTGTAACCGTCGTCAAAATGAGACGGCATCGCCTCCCTAGTTTTTCGGCTCTTTCAACTTTTCTGCCTTTTCCCGACGTTAAATAATTTAGTTGTACAATACAACTTTATATCCAAGCATGAGAGCATGCCTAATTCTGATCATTCCCATATTGATCCGATTCGTAAAGCGTCCAGGAAAATGGTGCGTGAACTCGGGTTTATGCAAACAACTCTCGCTACGACCAACTATCAACCGTCCGCAGTCCATGCGATGATAGAGATCGGTGAAGAGCGCACTCTGACCGCAGCGCAACTTGCGGACATACTGAATTTAGAGAAATCCAGTATTAGCCGGATGATCCGAAAATTAGTAGAAGCAGGCGAATTGAAAGAAACGATTAGCGACAATGATGGCCGGGCAAAACTATTAAATTTAACTCCACAAGGCAAACGCACTTTGGCATCGATCAATACGTTTGCTCAGCGACAGGTCGCCAGCGCTATCGATCAGCTCAGCGACTATCAGCAACGCACAATATCGCAGGGCTTAAAGACTTATGCGGCGGCGCTGGAGAATAGCCGGCTAGGTAACTCAGCAACATCAAATCAAGGCATTACAATTAAGCAGGGATATTTACCCGGCGTAATTGGTCGGGTAACAGAAATGCATGCATCTTTTTACTCATCGTTGATCGGCTTCGGGCAATTTTTTGAAAGCCAGGTAGCGACCGGCATTGCAGAATTTATGACCCGATTAACTAACCCGCAGAACGGTCTGTGGGTGGCGCTGGACTCAGGGCGAATTGCAGGATCAATCGCCATAGATGGCGAACATCTAGGACAAAATCTGGCGCATCTACGCTGGTTTATCGTTGACGATAGTTTGCGTGGCGCAGGTGTCGGTCGCCAGCTTTTGGGTGAGGCAATATCGTTTTGTAAAAAACAGAATTTTGCAGAAGTACATCTCTGGACATTTCAAGGATTAGATAGCGCACGTCGGCTATATGAAAAATTTGGCTTTGTACTGGCGGAAGAGCGCACCGGTAATCAGTGGGGTAAAGAAGTCGTGGAGCAACGCTTTGTGTTGAAGTAGTTCTTTGGTTCGCTCTGTTGCCATGGAAAAATGAACACGGATTAATACCTACTAAATACACCACGTAGCTGACATCTTATTGGAAGCGCATACGAATGACACTTCCAATTTGCTTGCAAACTAATAACTACTTTAAACCATCTAGCAATTATTATCAGATTAAGTCTGAGTTAATAAATATAAAACGCTAGTTTAGTGCCGGCTCTTTCTTAGCCGTTTTCGCTTTAGCATCGGCATCGGCTTTTGCCTCCTGCTCTTTTTGCTCCGCCGTTTTAAACAATCCCATCACATCACGCTTACCGCGCTCCAGATAAGGAACCGGTTTATCCATCCATTCTGGACGTGGACTGCCTAGCAAATAATGGTCAAAAAATTCTGCCATGTGAACGGTGTAATGTTTGATGTTGTCGCGTTCTCTTAAGCCATGTTTTTCACCGTTGTAATTGAACCAGTAGGCTTCTTTTCCGAGATGACGTAGTGCGGTAAAAAATTCTATTGCCTGGTAATACGGAACCGCATCGTCCTCGTCATTATGGATGGTCAGGTAAGGCGTCTGAACTTTATCGACTTTAAAGATCGGTGAGTTTTCGATGTACTTTGCCTGATCGCCCCAAGGCGTTCCGCCGATGCGGCTCTGACCGCGTTCATACTGAAAAGCGCGGCTCATCCCTGTGCCCCAGCGAATGCCGCCGTAACCACTGATCATATTCGCCATTGATGCACCAGCCTCGGCCGCGCGGAAGATGTTGGTATGCGTCAGCAAATAATTAATTTGGTAAGCACCCCAGCTGTGGCCTTGTATGCCGACACGTTGCGGATCAACATAGCCTTTGGCAATGACTTGCTGGATGGCTGGCAATACGGTGTTCATCGCACTCTTACCTGGGTAGCCAGTGGTGTAGACAATATCCGGACGTAACACGATATAGCCGTTGCTGACGTAGCGAGTGACATTGATATTCTGGCTAGGTGCTGGCGGGACATGACGGTATAAATTGTCTGTCATGTTTTCATAGATGTAGACCATCATCGGGTATTTTTTCTTGGGGTCAAAATTATCTGGCTTGGTTAGCAAGGCTTTTAATTTTTTGCCGTCGGCGGTGGTGTAACTGATTAACTCTTGCGTACCCCAGTTGTATTGGCTCTGTTGCGGATTAGCGTTGCTGATTTTTTGTGGTAATTGCATTTTTAAATTGCTGGCCCACAGGTCAGGGAATTCTTCAAAACTTTGCTGGGTGAATAAAACAGTATCGGCCAGCTTTGCCTTCAATAAGCCACTGATCATTTTGTTTGCATGGATCAGTTTGACCGGTTCGCCACCTTTGGGATTTTGCTGTACATAGCCGCTGGAGCGATCAGTCTCGTTAGTCGTAGCGAGCACCCAATTTTGGTCGGATGGCAAAAATTTTTGTTCTTTATCTAAGCTGACGTAGCGCAGTTCCAAATGATTTTTACGGCCATAACCAGCAGTCAAATTCGTGCTGACATGAGTGACAGGATTGATCTCCCATAAATCGAACTGGTCGTACACAACAACGCTGGCGTCATGCTCTGTCCAACCTGCAAAGCCGTAGGCAGAACGTGGTTCTGGCGTATCTTGTTTAAGGTCTTCAAAATGGACTTTAAGTTTGCCAGTCAAGTTGGTCTTGCTACCATCAGCGATACTCCAGCTAAACCAGGTGCTGGTCGCCGCATCAAATGCCAGCATATATTTACCAGCAGGTGACAGAGCGGGCTCGAAGCGCAATTTTTTTGCTAAGGATTTACTTTGGCCAGTTTGCAAATCCAATGCATAGGCGTCGTAATACAAAGAATCCCATGACTGCAAAATCTGATAAGGCAAGTCGCTGATGCCAAGCGCAAACTGGGCATTGTCATTGGTAATGACAACTGGCATAGTTTTATTCGCCAGCTGCACAAAACGCTTGTCGGCCAGATGCACGACGGCGCGGTAGCTGCGTTGCTTTTCTTTTTCTGCCTTGACCTTTTGCATCGATTGTAGCTCTGGATCTTTCCAATGCCATAGATCGACTTTCATTGGTTCTGGCGCGTCTTTAGGTTCTATTTTTGGATCTTCTGCAGTGCCGAAAAACAGCCGTGCGCCGTCTTTGCTGAAAGCGACCTCACCAAATTCACTAGGTGACCAGGCGATTGGCATGCCTGGAGTTGCGCCATTGGCTAATAAGCTGGCGGCTTGATCTTTGACATGCCAGTAGAACAGCGAGAAGGCGGTCGGGTCGGGGTCCTTGGCTTTATCGGATTCTTTATTTTTTTCTTTTTGCGTAGTATTTTCAGTGAGTTTTTCAATGAGTTTTTCACTCGATTTTTCATTTCGCTGGGCAAGCAATTGATCACGGTTGCTGACAAAGGCGAGTTGCGTGCCTACGTCGTCAAACCTCAACTGCTTGTAGCTTCCGGCACCTGTTAATAGACTTTGCGTGCTGCTATCGGCGGTGCTGAATAAATACACACCTTCTTTGGAAGCGTCTTTAGATTTTTCTGCTTCTTTTATTTTGTCGGTGCTGCTGGCGATTGTTGAGTCGGTTTTTTGATTAGTTTTTTCAGCTGTTTTTTCGCCTATTTTTTCATTGGTTTTTTCTGTCACTTTCTCTGCTGATTTTTCTATCACTTTTTCTGTCAGCTTATCGCTAGTTTTTTCAGCTGTTTTTGCTGCGTCTTTTACTGACACGCTATAGGCTAGTAAGCCACCATTTTTTGCCCAGACAAACTCTGCTACGTCTTTGTAGCTAATGTGCTTTCCGCTGGTCAAATCCCATAGCTGCAGCTCGCTGCCTGCCTCTTTCTTTTTACCACCGGCAGCACTACCACCAGCCATTTGCTGATCGGATATGCCATCTTGAGTATCGTCCGGCTTTGCGGGATTGGATTCTTTTTCAGATTCTTTCTTGCTGTCTTTTTTCTCGTCCTTCGGCGCCTCAAGCAAGACTGCCAGCCAATTGCCGCCCTCTTCCGGGAAACCAAAACGTTTAACACGGTCCAGCGTCTCGACTTTGCCCGTCTTTAGATCCATTACGCCAAAACCGGATTTCGGTAGATCCTCCCCTTTCTTCTTTTCTTTTTTGGCCTTGTCGATTTCTGCACGAGTGGGTTGGATGGCAAATGCAACATAGTGAGCGTCTGCGCTAAACATAGGTGCAATACCACGCGGGTGACGCCATTCGCGTCCACTGGCAAGATGACGGATGACCAGCTCGCCATCACCTTCTTGCGCGACCAATGCATACGCTGCCCACTGCCCGTCCCGGCTAAGCTTATCGCCCTGAATGCTGCGCCAATTGGCATAGACATCGTGAGTGATCATTTTTTTGTTGTTCGCTGCGGTATTGCTTGCAGTCATAGTTTGACTGGTTTGACTAGCTGGATTGGCTGAAGTAGCGGTCTGCGCCAGGCCGAGTTGATTGGTCAGACTAAAAAACAGAATGGCGGCGGAAGGTAGGAGCGATTGTCTGGAGAACACAGGATGTGCTCTCTTTAGATGAAATAACAGAATTGAGATGAAGAAACATTGTCACAGAAATGCGCAAAAATTACTGCACAGTTGAAAATATTTGCGTCATTTTAGATACGGAAATAAGCGGAGGGCGTGAACAGGGCAAATGCAGGGAATGAATCAAGGCGAACTTCAGATTAAGACAAAGAAGCAGTCTCGCCTCAAATAACATATCAAATGGGGAAATCCGCAGCAAAAAATAGATAAAATTCAATATACTCCCCCCATTTTTTATTAAAATTGGCTTATAGACCAATTAACCTATGGACAATTAAATATACAGGATAGGAGTATATATTTATCTATGCTGCGAGATCGTAGAATAGATAACAGAATAAAGGCGGTTGCAAAAGTAACGCTTGTCCAGCATCAGGACTGCAATTGCAGCGTTTTAATGCTGCGCATTTCACCCTTCTCGCCTGCACCTGCACCGCTACTTTTGGTCTCTTTGCGTATCATTACCAGACGGTCACCGACTAAACCGTAGATCTGATCGTTGTCATTGCTGGTTTCAAAACTGATCACAACAAAAGCACGTCCGGATGCGGTTTCATGCATGCGACTGGCCAGCGGTGTGCCGTCGGCAGCAATCCAGATATCCAAGTTACCTTCATACTTCTTAATGTACTTGCGCTCCTTCTCGGTCATCTTGTCGATGGTCATTTCAAAACTCAACAGACGTGCGGGCTTACCGTTGTAGGTGTCCGCTTTTTCATTTTTGAATACCGCCTTCTCGACTGCACGAGACAAACTGTTGGCGGCATAAATGAGCGGACGCAACTCGCTGGAATTAATATCGTTGAGCGCAGAGAGCGTTGGGGTTTTGGCCTTTGGATCTTTTTCACGGGCGCGTTCTTCGGTTTCCAGTCGACTCAACAAGTCCCTGCTGTAATACACCTGCAAGCCACGCGGCCCCTCTTCTATCTGCACACTGGCGATACCACTGCGTTCATCTGCGTCTTTACCATCCCCCTGACGACTCCAGGTCTTGGCTTCCAAATTTGCCTTCACCGGTGTCGCGCCTTGCAACCTGACCAAAGCAGTCTTTAAATCACTTAAGCCGTCGGCATAAGCAAATTGCGATCCGATTGACAGGGCACTGATCAAAGCAACTGAATAGATACGGGACAACATCGTCGATCGAGTGGAATACATTTTTACCTCGGATAAAAATTGGGGTTGAATAAGATGCGACAAAATCGACATGCTAAAAATAACTTCTGTCAGTGTGGCAATAGCGACAATAGTTCCGTCCAACGATCTGCAGTCTGATTGCCCTATCCGGCGGGAAGCGGGAAGCGATTTCTTAACTCTATCTATGCACGAGCTTAGGGTATCAATCCAACAGTTTCTACAAGTTTTTGACATTTTTGTTTTGTCGTTTCAATAAAACAAGTACTCTCATGAAATTATCAGTGTTAATAGATTTATTGGTAATTTTTTGCTGCATAGTGTTACAGGATGGTCCCGGGTAGTACCCTATTTAAAACAAGTGCTGGTAATCGATATTCACTGTCATCACGCACTACCAACACGACAAGGAGAAAAAAATGAGTATGGTATTTTGCCGCGGCTGCGGAAAAGAAATCCATGTAACTGCTGTCACATGTCCACATTGCGGTGCGCCACAGGGTACTTTGCAACAGCAAACCCAATCAGAGAAAAGAATACTTCCAGCTGCGCTGTTTTGCTTCTTTTTAGGCATGTTTGGCGTACATCGATTTTATGTTGGAAAAATCGGAACAGGTATTTTGCAATTGCTCACACTCGGTGGCCTAGGGATTTGGGCGCTGATTGATTTTATTATGATTGTGGTCGGTAGTTTTACGGACAAACAAGGTAATAGAATTAATCTCTGGACATAAATTTTAGAGAACAAAACGCTTGGCGGTTTCAACTACTAAATACGTTCTCAAAAAATAAGATTTTTAAAAATACAAGACATAAGACTACGCAATACAACTTTATAGAGGGTACAAAATGAGTATGGTATTTTGTCGCGGCTGCGGTAAAGAAATTCACGAAACCGCCCCAACCTGTCCGCATTGCGGCGCGTCACAGACAGTATCGTCAACATCATCAGCGCTGCCAGTGGAGTCGGAAGATATTTCACAAGCCTTCGACTGGTATGTGCTGGTGTTAAAAAAATATATTCAGTTTAATGGTCGTTCACGTCGTAAAGAATTTTGGTTTTTTACTCTGTTCACCATCCTAATCAGCATAGGATTATCGATCGTTGATCGCGTTACCGGGACATCACACTTTGGGGCCGATTCTGGACTGCTTAGCAGCTTATATTCATTGGCGACTCTAATCCCTGGACTGGCAGTTTCGGTAAGAAGGCTGCACGATACTGACCGTAGCGCATGGTGGCTATTGATCGGCCTGGTGCCGGTAGTGGGCGTCATCGTACTGATCGTATTTTGGGCAACTGATAGCCAGCGTTCAGAAAATCAATTCGGTGCTTGTCCAAAAGAGATGTAAGGCTTTAAGATTGTTCATGTAGCAAATAAAAAGAGGCAGCGCCAACCGGTGACTGCCTCTTGTTTTTTTGGGCACGTGACGCCGATTTCAGCAAGTATCTGAGCTGCCAGTGCTGCAAGCAAATTCGCCTATCTAGGGCAAAACCCGCTAAAATCCAAGGTTTAGCAAACTTCAGTCTGCGCCATTCATCAAAGCGGAACATCATAATGCTTACATTTCAACAAATCATCCTCAAACTGCAAGAATACTGGGCTGCGCAAGGTTGCGCCTTGTTGCAACCTTATGACATGGAAGTCGGTGCAGGTACTTCACACACGGGCACGTTTTTAAGAGCGATTGGACCAGAACCTTGGCGCGCCGCCTATGTGCAACCGTCACGCCGCCCTAAGGATGGTCGCTATGGTGAAAATCCTAACCGCTTACAGCATTACTACCAATATCAGGTGGTACTAAAACCAGCGCCAGAAAATATTTTGGATCTCTACCTTGGTTCTTTAAAAGCGCTCGGTCTGGATTTGCAGCAAAACGATGTACGCTTTGTAGAAGATGATTGGGAAAATCCAACTTTAGGTGCGTGGGGTTTGGGTTGGGAGGTCTGGTTGAACGGAATGGAAGTTACCCAGTTCACTTATTTCCAGCAAGTTGGCGGGATTGATTGCAAACCGATTCTGGGCGAAATCACTTACGGCATTGAGCGCCTGGCGATGTATTTGCAAGGCGTAGAAAACGTGTACGACCTGGTGTGGACTGAGCGCGAAGAAAACGGCAAAACAGTGCGCTTGTCCTATGGCGATGTATTCAACCAAAACGAAGTCGAGCAATCGACATTTAACTTTGAGTACTCGAATACCGATTTTTTGTTCTCGCTGTTTAACAGCTACGAGGCTGAGGCGGCAAAATTGCTGGCAGTAGAAGAAAAATCACTCGCTTTACCAGCTTATGAAATGATCTTAAAAGCTGGCCATACGTTTAATTTGCTAGATGCTCGGGGTGCGATCTCGGTGACGGAACGTGCTGCCTATATTGGTCGTATCCGCAACTTATCACGCAAGGTCGCGGCGGCTTATTTGGCTTCGCGGGCGGCATTGGGCTTCCCGATTTGTGCTCCAGATTGCCAGCATAAAAAAGCCGCTTTAGAGACTGCCTCAAATGCGGAACTGAAAGCCGCTTAAATTTAGTGACATCTTAGCGATCACAAAAACGACAATACATCTGCTCGCAAGCGATCTCCATTCTGGAATAAAAGAAATGAACCAAACATTATTAGTAGAACTGCTCACGGAAGAATTACCACCCAAAGCACTCGCCAAGCTGGGCGAAGCATTTGCTGCGGGTATCGTCAACGGCTTAAAGTCACGCGATTTTTTAGAGAGCGATTCTGTCACAACAAGTTATGCGTCACCGCGCCGGCTGGCCGTGAGTATTACCAATGTGCGTCTGACCTCGTCGGACAAAATACTCCGTGAAAAAATCTTGCCGGTTTCTGTGGCATTAGACGCGGCAGGCAATGCCACCGCACCGCTGGCGAAGAAGTTAGCGGCACTGGGATTCCCAGATTTGCAAATCAGCCAGTTAGAACGTGCGGTCGATGGTAAGGCTGAGAGTTTTTTCTATAACTACACGGCGGCAGGTTCTGCACTGACCGGTAGCTTGCAAACGACGGTCGAAGAATCGATTAATAAGTTACCGATTCCCAAAGTCATGAGCTATCAACGTCACGATGGGACGACAGTCCATTTTGTGCGTCCGGTACATCGCATCATCGCCCTGCATGGTGCTGACGTGGTACCGCTGGCACTGCTAGGACTGACCAGTGACCGCATCACTTTAGGACATCGCTTTTTGACTAGCGGCCAAATCAATATCGCACACGCAAATGACTACGCTGCGGATCTGCTGAATCAGGGTAAAGTCATTGCCAATGTCACTGAACGTAAAGAAAAAATCCGCACTGCCTTGCTCGCAAAAGCGGGGGACGATCAGGTTTTGATGCCAGAATCATTGCTAGATGAAGTCACAGCATTGGTCGAGTGGCCAGTTGTATATGAGTGCAAATTTGAGGATGAATTCTTAGCGGTACCGCAAGAATGTCTGATACTGACAATGCAGACGAATCAAAAATATTTTGCACTGACCGATGCCGCAGGCAAATTGCGCTCACGCTTTTTGATCGTATCTAATCTGGAAACAGCGACGCCAGAACATATCATTCAAGGTAACGAACGTGTGGTCCGCCCTCGCCTGTCTGACGCCAAATTTTTCTTTGAGCAAGATAAGAAAAAAACTCTGGAGGCGCGCCTGCCTATGCTGGCAAATGTGGTGTACCACAACAAATTAGGTAGCCAGGCTGAACGTATGCAGCGCGTGAAATCACTCGCTGGAAAAATCGCACAAAGTCTGGGCTACGATGTTACGTTGGCAGAGCGCGGTGCGATGCTGGCAAAGGCTGATTTATTGACCGATATGGTAGGCGAGTTCCCAGAACTGCAAGGCATTATGGGTACGTATTACGCCTTACATGATGATGAAAATCCAGAGGTTGCTGCTGCCGCATCCGAACATTATCAACCACGTTTTGCGGGTGACTCCTTGCCTGCTACCGCGACAGGCACCGCGGTTGCGCTCGCCGATAAATTAGAAACGCTGGTCGGCATTTGGGGCATAGGTTTGCAACCAACGGGGGACCGTGATCCGTTTGCGCTGCGTCGCCATGCTTTGGGTGTATTGCGCATGTTGGTAGAAAAACGTCTGCCACTCTCACTCAACAAATTACTTGCTGATGCGCTGACACAATTTACTGGCAACGCCAACTTTAAAGATCCTAGTGCTGATGTTTTGAACTTTATGTATGACCGCTTACGTGGCCAATTGCGTGACAAAGGCTTCGCGCAAAACGAGGTCGAAGCAGTGGTTGCACAAAATCCCGATACCTTAGATAACATTCTGGAACGCCTGCAAGCTGTACAAGCGTTCGC
Source organism: Undibacterium sp. GrIS 1.8 (assembly GCF_040544445.1). Lineage (NCBI taxonomy): Bacteria > Pseudomonadati > Pseudomonadota > Betaproteobacteria > Burkholderiales > Oxalobacteraceae > Undibacterium > Undibacterium sp. GrIS 1.8. Next base: position 54,259 of record NZ_JBEONQ010000002.1, read on the forward strand.
CGCTTTACCAGAATCAACATCCCTAGCTGCCGCTAACAAACGCATTACTAATATTCTGAAAAAAGCTGAAGGTACTCCAGGCGTTGTACAAACTGGATTATTGCAAGAAGCTGCCGAGCATGCTCTGTATGCTGCAATGAATAAGGTAAAGCCAGAAGTTGATACTGCTTTCGGCAAAGGTGATTTTGCGGGTGCACTGAAAACCTTGGCAGCATTGCGTACTGAAGTGGATAACTTTTTTAACGATGTGATGGTCAATGCCGATGATCTGGCTTTACGTAATAATCGTCTGGCCTTACTCAGCGAGTTGCATGGTATGTTAAATCAGGTTGCGGATATTTCTAAACTCGCATCCTAATAGAAACAGAAGCCGTAAGAACCGATAAGAAACCGTATCACTCAAAAGGAGAAATCATGGAGAAAACGATGAAGCTCATCATCCTTGATCGTGATGGCGTAATCAATCAGGACTCAGACGCGTTCATCAAATCTCCTGATGAGTGGAAGGCGATACCGGGTTCATTGCAAGCGATTGCTAAACTGAATCAGGCTGGTTATTTAGTCGTCGTTGCTACCAATCAGTCTGGTATTGGACGTAAGCTGTTTGATATGGCGACGCTGAATGCGATTCACCAAAAAATGCATTCAGCAGCACAGCAAGTCGGTGCTGAAATTGATGCCGTGTTTTTTTGCCCGCATGTCTCTGAAGATAATTGTGATTGTCGCAAACCCAAACCAGGCATGCTGCAAGAAATCGCCAGTCGTTATGATGTCAGCTTAAAGGGCATCCATTGTGTGGGCGATTCGCTGCGTGATCTGCAGGCAGGATTTGTATGCGGCTGCTTGCCGCATCTGGTACTGACAGGCAAAGGTAAAAAGACCTTTGAAAAAGGTGGGCTACCGCCGGGGACACAGATTTATCCTGACCTCGCCTCGATGGTGGATATTCTCTTAAAAACCGTACCTGCTGAATTTTTTGTGGCGGTGTGACGTACTCTGACAACGTAGCAAACAAACACAAAACCTCATCGCTTTTTAAATTTGCTAGAATTTTCTGTAATTTATTGTGACCTTATTAGCTGTGACCTTATTAGCTGTGATCTTATTAGGATGTGCAATGCTTCGTTTTAATTATTTTTTACGCTCGGTTTTATTTTTTAGCCTGATGGCTGTTGCGACAGTGATCTGGTCTATGGCTTGCTTGCTGTTTGCACCACTACCATATAACAAGCGCTACTACTGGACGGCGCGCTGGAACGTTTTTGTGATCTGGCTAGCGAAAGTAATTTGCGGCATCCGCTACCAAATCAAAGGGATGGAAAACCTGCCAGATGCACCGGTTATATTACTGTCCAAACACCAATCGGCATGGGAAACCATTTTCTATTTGACCTGCATGCCAAGACCTTTAGTCTTCGTATTTAAGAAAGAAATTACCTACATCCCTTTCTTCGGTTGGGGCATTTCTTTGATGCGCATGATCCCGATTGATCGTAGCAAAGGTAAGGATGCATTCGCCCAAGTCGTGGTACATGGCCGTCGCCGGCTCGCTGATGGACAATGGGTTATTATGTTCCCGGAAGGCACGCGTATTCCGGTAGGGCAAAAAGGTAATTACAAAATGGGCGGTACTCGCCTGGCGACAGAAACCAATACTCCTGTTGTACCGATCGCGATGAATTCCGGTGAATGCTGGGCTAAAAATTCTTTCATCAAAATGCCAGGTCTGATCACGGTATCAATCGGCAAACCAATACCACCTGATGGTTTGAGTGCGGCTGAAATGATGCAAAAAGTAGAGGCTTGGATAGAAGGCGAAATGCGTGTGATCTCACCGCATATATACAAAAAGGATTGATCAGAGCGACTCTTGATCAATCAGGAACAAGAGAGTTTTTTGAAATCACGTTTCTCATTATTGACCAAGCCTTTGCAGTTTTTACTGCAACTGGATTTGTTTTCAGATAGCCGGACTGACGACGGCGGGATGTTCCAATCGCCCCGCCGTAAAATGCAAGATCCTGCGCCGAAAAAAGTAACGCCGTCCAGTCTTCCGGTACCACCAAAGACATCATCGACGCCGCCAGAAAAATCTCCGAATAAACGTCAGATCCGCCTGCAAGAGCAATGGCTGGAATATAGTCTGCTGCGCTCCAAGCGACGTACCATTGGCTTTTTAATCAATGACGATGGACTGAGAATCACTGCGCCACGCTGGGTAACAATTGGTGATATTGAGCAGGCTATTCACGAGAAGCAGCGCTGGATCGTCGCTAAAATTACCGAGCGCCGTGAACGGGCTACGCATCAGGTTCAACCTAAAATGGTATGGGCAGATGGTGCTCAATTACCTTATCTGGGCAAGCAACTGACTTTGCGAATTCTTGCCACCCAATCGCTGGGCATTCATTTAGACAGCGATAGTAACGAACTGAGAATTTGTCTGCCTGCGGACTCGGGGGAGCAACAACTCAAAGACCGGGTACAGGCTTGGTTGCAGCAAGAAGCCCGCCGGGTATTTTTAGAGCGCTTGCCTGTCTATGCGGAAAAATTGGATGTTAGTTATCATTCAATGGCACTGTCTGCTGCGACTACGCGCTGGGGTTCTTGTACCTCGCAAGGCAAAATTCGCCTGAACTGGCGGCTGATTCATTTCTCTCTGACGGTGATTGACTATGTGATTGCGCATGAACTCTCGCATTTGCGAGAGATGAATCACAGCCCCCGCTTTTGGGCAACAGTACAATCAGTGTTCCCAGAATTTGAACATGCCAAGCATGCGTTAAAACAGCATGCAGCACACGACCTCCCCGTATTTTAAGGGGAGTATCTATCGTTTTTAGAAGATTGTCCAATCATTCTATGGACAATCTGTGCTTCAATTATCATACTCATATCCAGTATATTTAAAGGAATTTTATTATGCGTCTATTACACACCATGTTACGCGTCGGTAATTTACAAAGCTCGATTGATTTTTATACTGAAGTGTTGGGTATGAAATTGCTCAGAACATCGGATAATCCCGAGTACAAATATACCCTCGCCTTTGTCGGCTATGGCAATAACCCTGATCACGCAGAACTAGAGTTGACCTACAACTATGGCGTCGAAAAATACGATTTGGGTAGCGCGTATGGACATATCGCGATTGCAGTGCCAGATGCGTACAAGGCGTGTGATGCAGTAAAAGCCAGAGGCGGCAACGTAACGCGTGAAGCAGGCCCAGTGAAAGGCGGCAAGACCGTTATCGCTTTTGTACAAGATCCTGATGGCTACAAAATAGAATTGATAGAGCGGAAAACTGCCGAACAAGCGACCAGTCTGTAAGACTCTTTGGCAGTTAAAAACGAAGGGAATTGTGGTCTGGACGAACCAGATCAAATCAAATGAAGGTTTAAATAAAAAAGCTGTCTGTGATCTGTTTAGATTAGAGACAGCTTTTTTTATTGTGGCTGATCAGATTGCTCTGCAATCTTGTTCATTACTTTAATCAAGCCGATCACACCAACAATGAGGGCGAAGGTGAGAACACTGATAATTCCTGTCAACATGATAGATCCGCCAATTGTGTAGTGTTGTGATTTATATCTCTGCAAGTCAATTAATTTATTGCCTTAAATCAATTATATTCAGTTTGCTTCAACCCGACGGTCAATTTGTGTCAACTTTTGTTAAAGCTTATCTCCATTACATGATCCGAAATAAAACCTTTGATTTGTCTCGGTACAGCTAGGAGCTGCAACGCAGTTAGGACAGTTTTTGCGTAGTCCTATCAAAATTAAAACCGTTGATTTGCCTTATACATGCCCATGCCGACGGAAATAAGCGATTAAACCCGTGGTCGAAGTGTCCAGTTGAACGTCATAAGCCTGATCACCTTTGATCGCTGGCAATAAGCGATTGGCAAGCTGCTTACCCAACTCAACGCCCCACTGATCGAAAGAGTTAATACCCCAGATCACGCCTTGGACAAACACCTTATGCTCATACAAAGCGAGCAACATGCCGAGCTGATAAGGATCAAGGCTAGGGATGAGAATACTCGTGGATGGCTGATTGCCTGCAAATACTTTATGCGGCAATAGCGCAGCGATCTTGCTCTCACTCAAACCTGCGGCAGACAATTCTATGCGTGCTTGTTCTTCAGTTTTGCCGAAAGCCAAAGCAGCACTTTGCGCCAGGCAGTTGGCTAATAATGGCGCCTGATGCCCTGGCAAAGGATAATCACTGGAAGCAGCCACCACGAAATCACATGGAATCAACCAGCCGCCCTGATGCAAAAGCTGGAAAAAAGCATGTTGGCCATTGACGCCAATTTCGCCCCACACAATCGGATTGGCTCGACAAGTCAAAGGCTCGCCGTCACGTCCTACCGTTTTGCCATTCGATTCCATTTCTAATTGCTGCAAGAAGGCTGGCAAGTGACGCAAGGACTCGTTATAAGGCAAGATTGCGGTCGTTTCAGCACCAAGAAAATTAGTGTTCCACACGGAGATCAACGCCAGCAAAACCGGCAAATTATGCTCTAGCGGCGCTTTACAAAAATGCTTGTCCATCGCCTCGGCACCATCTAGCAAGCGCTCAAAGCCATTCATCCCGATTGCGAGTGCAACGGATAAACCTACCGCCGACCACAAAGAATATCGCCCGCCGACCCAGTCCCAAATTTGTAAAATATTGGCATCAGGAATACCAAACTCATGCGCTTTATCGGGGCTGGAAGTGACGGCAATAAAATGCTTGGCGACCGCCCATTCCTCCATCGCCGCGGCCATCAGCCAGGTACGTGCCGTGTTGGCGTTAATACTGGTCTCTTGCGTGGTAAACGTCTTGGAGGCGACAATAAACAAGGTCGTACGCGGATCTAAGGTCTCCAACAAAGGCGCGAGATGGGCGCTGTCTAAATTAGAAACATAATAAAAACTCAGGCTAGGATGCTGCATTGCCGACAATGCGCGCGTCGCCAATTTAGGGCCGAGATCAGAACCACCAATCCCGATATTCACCACATTTTGAATCGCATCACCTTTAAAGCCGCGCCATAATCCGCTGCGCACCCGTTCGACGATATCGCGCATTTGTTTACGCACAGCGCGTACCAAAGGCATCACGTCGGCTTCTGGATTTGGGAACGGTGTAAAAGCCGAGTGCCGCAAAGCAGTATGAAGTACAGCGCGGTCTTCGCTGATGTTAATTTTCTCACCCGAAAACATGCGGTCACGCCAGTCTTCTACCTTCGATAATCTGGCTAAGGCAACTAGACTTTGCAATGTTTCGGCATCTATCCTTTGCTTGGAATAATCTACCAGCAAGCCATCCAGCTCTTGAGAAAAATGTTGAAAACGTTGTGGGTCAGCAGCAAACAAATCGCGCAAATGCACGTGTTCTAAACGGGTTTGATGCCCTAGCAAGGTTTGCCATTCTGGCGTAGTAGTAATGTTCATATTTGCAATCGGAGAAAAATCGATAGAGATAAGAAAAATCAGTATCCAGGCAAACGGTATTGCTAGGCTAAAGCAACTAAGCTTATTTACAGGGCTGGTTTTGCGTAAGCCCTATTTATTACAAATCAATCTGCAGGTACATCGGGCTTCAGTTCTGCGAGTAACCTAGCAAGACCGACATACTGTTCGAGCGGAATCGTTTCTGGTCGCATTTGCGGATTGATACCAACATCAATCAATTGCTGCTCAGTAAACATTCCGGCGACACAATTACGTACCACTTTACGGCGCTGTGAGAACGCCTTAGTCACTACTTGTTCCAATTTATGAATATCGCATTCCAGACGTTCCGCCTTCGGGATCATACGGACAATCGCAGACTCTACTTTAGGTGGTGGATCAAACGCTGTCGGCGGTACGATAAACAATAAATCCATGTGATAGCGCCATTGCAGCATGACGGACAGGCGACCATATGCTTTGCCACCGGGCTCTGCAACCATACGTTCCACAACCTCTTTTTGCAGCATAAAATGCTGATCTTCAACCAGATGTGCAATCTCGGCCAGATGAAATAATAAAGGGCTAGAAATGTTGTAAGGCAGGTTACCAACGACACGGAGCTTTTTATCCGGCGGCACTGGGATCGTCGAAAAATCAAACCGCAAAGCATCGCCCTCATGGACGATCAATTTAGCAGGATCAAAATTCTTTTTCAGACGCGCTACCAAATCACGATCCAGCTCAACTACATGCAGTTGACTTAATCCTTCTAACAAGAGTTTAGTCATAGCAGCCAAACCTGGGCCGATTTCAACCATAGTTTGATCAGGCTGAGGATTGATGGCACTGGTGATGTGACTGAGCACCAATTGATCAGTCAAAAAGTTTTGGCCGAAGCGTTTACGAGGTATGTGTTTCATGATTTTTGGGTATTCTGAATGTCACGATTGTAGAACATGTGTGACAAGTAAGATAGAAGCTGTGATCGTAAGCAATCATCAATGACTGCCAGCGAAATGCTTTCGTTGTCTGAGTTTTTTATTTACGCTTAATACTTCTGGCAAGCTAGTGCTGAGATTGCGCCTTCACCATACCAGCTGCAACTCGTATCGCTACCAGCATACTGCCGACATCTGCTTTACCTACGCCTTGCGCAGCTAAATCAAGCGCAGTGCCATGGTCTACTGAGGTTCGTATCAGCGGCAAACCTAAAGTGATATTTACCCCTAAACCAAAACTAGCGTGCTTTAGTACAGGCAAACCTTGATCGTGGTACATCGCCAGCACGCAATCAGCTTCTTGCAAATATTTTTGCTGGAATAGCGTGTCTGCTGGATATGGACCGCGCACATCCATCCCTAAACCTTGTGCATGCAAAATCACAGGAGTGATGATGTCAATCTCTTCACGCCCAAGATAACCGTTTTCACCGGCGTGGGGATTTAAGCCAGTAACGAAAATACGCGGTTGTTGTAAACCAAATTTAACTTGTAAGTCTTGATGAATAATCTGCAGCGTTTTAAGTAAATGATCAAAAGTAATCGCGGCAGGCACATCTTTTAATGCAAGATGCGTGGTCGCCAAAGCGACTCGCAAAGCTTGTGGTAAATGATCGGATGCTTCACATGCCAACATCATGACAACTTGCGCAGTATTTGTTTTTTCAGCGAAGTATTCGGTGTGTCCGCTAAAAGCAACACCGGCATCATTGATCGTACTTTTTTGTAGGGGTGCTGTAACGATCGCATCGCACCAGGCTTGCTGCACGCTTTCTATAGCAACATCCAGCGTATGCAATACCGAACGGCCATTACGAGGATCTAATTGTCCAGCTATTACATGAGCTGCTAGAGGACAATCAATTACGGTAATTTGATTTACGCCGCAGGCTGGCAAACCGGTGTAACGAAGAGCCTCTAATGACACGCCCATCAACTGCATAGCAGGATCAATTTCTCCTGCCAGCATGGATAAATAAGCAGCGTCACCAATCAGGACAGGACGAATTTCTGACCGTAATTGCCATGCTGCCAGTAGAGAAACTTCTGGGCCAATGCCCGCCGGTTCACCTACTGTGATGGCAATTTTTGTCATTAATTATCGTCCAGACGGAACTCAACATAAGCGCGGTCACGTAACTGACGCAGCCAGTCTTGCAAAGCCTCGTCCGACTTGCGCTCACGCACGGCCTGGCGAGCAAGCAAACGTTGACGCTCTTTAGAAACGTCGTCTGATTTGCGCTCAGTTACCTGAATCAGATGCAAACCGAATTGTGTTTCGACTGGCTCACTCACCTCGCCAATCGCCAATTTATTCATCGCTTGTTCAAATTCAGGCACGGTATCACCGGGATAAATCCAACCCAGATCACCACCTTTAGCAGCAGAGCCATCGTTAGAGAAGGACTTTGCTAATTCTTCAAATGTAGCCGCCTTATTATCCAGACGTTGTTTTAATTCAACCAATTTACGACGTGCTTCCGCCGTTGTCACGATTTGACTTGGCTTGATCAAAATATGACGTACATGCGTCTGTTGAACGACAGTGCTATCCGCTTTACTCTTGCCGACATCACGTTTGCCCGTCAACTTTAAGATATGGAAGCCGTTAGAGCTGCGAATAATTTCAGTAACTTCGCCTACCTTGATCTTATTGATTGAATCCAAAAATAATTGCGGCAAACGATCTTGCTCACGCCAACCAATGTCACCGCCTTTGATACCTTCGCTGGCGTCAGAATAAGTGACCGCCAGTTTGGCAAAATCTTCGCCTGCTTTTATTTTTTTCAAGACTTCTTCTGCACGGGCTTTGCGTTGCGCAATTTGCTCCGCAGATGCATTCTCTGGAATGACTACTAAAATGTGCGACAGATTCAATTCTTGCGCGACCTTACCTGGTGCAGCCTCTTGCGCGATATAGTTATCCACCTCAGATTCTGAGACCTGAATCTTGCTATCAACTTCGCGGTCACGAATACGCTGCATCATGATGTCGTCGCGAACTTCTTCGCGGAAACGTACATAAGGCGTGCCTTCGCGCTCAACCTGATTACGAAACTCTTGCAGAGACATTTTGTTTTGCTCTGCAAGACGTTGCATAGAGCGATCCAGCATGATGTCATCGACACGCATACCGTTTTCTTTGGCCAGTTGTAGTTGAGCGCGATCAACAATCATCCGCTCTAGTAATTGCTTTTGCAGATCAGCTCTGCTTGGCAAGGCTGTACCTTGCGCTGTGAGCCGCTTCTCTACTGCCTTCAAACGATCATTTAATTCTTGGCTGGTAATGACATCGTCATTCACCACCACCACAATTTTATTTACCAACTGCCCTTTTTCATTGGGATTGGCATTAGCAGCAGAGCTAGCGGGACGCATTGGTACGATGGGAGCCATACCGGAGCCCGCTTTAGCCTGTGCCCACACTGGAGAAACTGCTAATAACGAAGCTGAAATAGCCAACATCGAAAAGAGATTACGTTGATTCATGTGCAAGTTGTGTCGCATAGTGATCCAAATTCATATTAAAAATGGCAAGAAGAGACTAACAATCTCCATCGTTACCATGGCTAACTTTTAGCAAAAGCTGAAATATACGCTAGTTTATCGGCTGATAACCCGAAATATTCTTTTTTAAAGCATCCAACGGGTTCGATCCTATTTTAGACAGACCGTTCAATTCCAGTTGTATAAAAAAGGAGGTGTTACTTGTTATTGATGAGGTAGCGAATCGCTGCGCGACCATTCTGAATGACCAGCAATTACAAGGATCCTTATACTCAAATCCAGCAAGACCATCTACCAGTTTTTTGTCTTGAAGAGAATAGTTACTTCTGGCAACGACAAACCAACGCTTGTTAATTGGCAATTGGGTAGACAAATCTACCTGTTCCAAGGTGTCTCTTTGGTAGCGATATTCAGCATTAAATACTGTTTGTGGCGCAGGTTGCCAACGGACGCCGTAATTAGATGTCACCGCACGCCGATCTGACTGACTTACCTGCAAAGTAGCATCTGCACTAAGTTTGTCAGAAAATTTACCGGAACCACTTAGCAATAAATCAGAACGGCTTTGAGTTGTCGTAGTGTTATCTAAGGTAACTTTTTGTGTATTGAAGTAGAAGCGTTGCCCTACCGCTAGTTTAAAACGCTCCTCACCATTAGTTTCGATATAGCGAGAAATCAATGCAGCGGTAATTTGATTGGAGTCGCCTATCCTGTCGGAACCGGTGAATCGGTTTTCGCTAAAAATCTGAGCGAAATTGAAATCGGCAAGGCCGCTGTCAAAATTAGGGAACTGACTTTGATCGCGATAAGGTGTATTGACGTAAAAAACCCGCGGCTCTAATGTCTGCGTCACTGCCCTGCCAAACAATGTTGATGGGCGCTCAAAGATAAGCCCGCTATCTAAAGAAAAAGTTGGCACAGAACGATGAAAATCGCTTTCCTGTGTCGGATCGACATTAGTCAGATGATAGCTTGCGACATTAAGAGAAACTTTAGGAATAATAAAGTAACCCGGCTGAACAATCGGATAAGAGATCTGAGGATTAAAAACCGCACGATCGCCACGAACTAAAGTGGGATGCCAGAATCGGGTAAGTTGCGTGTCTACGGACCAGTCAAAGCCATAGACATCATGACGCTCTGAGTGCAAATCCAATTGCGGCAAGCGGTCATAAGGACGGCCAATCGGCGCATTAATATCTTGCAGCACCTGATAATTCGATGCTCTTAAAGTGGCTGTTCCCAGCCAGCCGGAGTAAGTCAAACTGGTGTCACGCAATAACAATCGTTCGGCTGTTTTAGTGATTGAGCTAGCAAAATCACTAGGATAATTATCATCCGACGCGGCATTCACGTTCCATGCAAAGTCTAATTGTGGCAAGAGCTTTTGCTGGTGTATGGAAGAAATAGCGTAGCGGGTTGTATTAGTTTGCCTGTCATCTGGCAGCACCTCAATATTAGTGATGCCGGAGTAACCATCACCCATATATCTAGCTTCGGCACCCAATTGCACGCCACGTCTGGTAATAATTTTAGGATATAGGGTTAAATCGCGATTCGGTGCAATATTGACATAATACGGCACCGAAAACTCTGGACCGCCTCTAGACGAACCACCCCAGATGGGCGGTAAAAATCCTGAATGGCGGGCACCTGAAAGGGGGAAAGTCAACGAAGGTGTCGCCAGAATCGGAACACCTTTAAAGTAGACGATCGTTTTACCCGCGACACCTCGATCTAACTCCGTATCTAAATACAGAGAGTCTGATTTTAAAAACCAGTCGGGATCATCACTGACGCAGGTCGTGTAAGTGCCATTAACAATAGTGGATTGTTCGTCACTTTCAAAATCAATACGCTCGCCTTTGCCATGAGCATTGTTTCTAACGAGCTGATAAATCGGATTAACAATAAACCCAATACCCGTGTCCATCTGCAAGCGCATTGAATCGCCGAAATAACTATCACCCGCACGCAACATACGGATGTCGCCACTCGCCTTTATTTCATCCTCAAGATTAGTATAAGTTGCCTTATCCGCATTAACCTTAGTGTCACCTTTGGTGACTTCAACATCATTGTCAAAGTTGACGTAGCGCTCGGGGCGGCCAGATATGGTCTCCGCACGGATCACTGTTGGCTGTTCTTTATCGCCTTTAATGACTACTTCTGATGGCTTGGCAGCACTGGCAGGTGTGGCTGAACTAACTGGATTGAATGGTGCTACTTGAGCAAAAATCTGCGCTGGGAATAATGCAGAAATGAGAATCGCCAAGATAGTGGGAAACAAAGGCTGCGGATGAGATAATACGGGTTTCCGGCGCATGTAGTGTAATTTCAGTAGTTGGCGTTTTAGGCGTTTTATTCGGTATTAAGCTGTTGCAATTAGCTGCTATAGCTATTGGTTCAGATGTCATTTGAAAAGCCTATTTCTTAGCTTTTTTGACACCCCACCAGAAATCAAGCGCCTATTATAGGGGAAATATCTCCCAAAATTGCCTGCAAAACTACTCTGTGTTGCGTCTCATGGCTGATGTGTGAGCCGATCGCCAGATAAGTATTAAGTAATTCACAAGTAATCCATCCAAAATTAACTCGCTACCCAAGAGAATTGATCTATGTCCCAACCCGTTTCGTCCAACTCAGTTACAGAAGATCTGCGCATGTCCGCTATTCATACCTGGCTTACAAGTATTGTTAGTCCAAGTTTAAAAGTGGCGAGCTTGCGCGCGGCCTCGGCAGATGCCAGTTTTCGTCGTTATTTCCGTATTGACGGTGAGGATGGTAAAACTTATATCGTGATGGATGCGCCACAACCAGCAGAAGATGTACGTCCATTCATCAAGATTGCAGAATTATTTACAAAAATAAATTTATCTGTACCGGATATTCTTGCGCAAGATGTTGAACAAGGTTTTTTGCTGTTGACTGATTTAGGTACGACAACCTATTTCAATGCGCTGAATAACGATACCGCTCACAAACTTTATCTGGATGCGATCGATAGTTTGATTCTGATGCAAGCACAAAGCCAGGCGGATATATTGCCAGAATACGACAGAGAATTTTTACTGCGCGAACTGATGATCTTCCCCGAATGGTATATCGGCAAACATCTGGGCTTAACATTAACTGCAGAGCAAAGTACCAGCCTGAATAATGTATTCGAAGCATTGCTCGCCAATATTGTGGCGCAGCCACAAGTGTATGTACACCGCGATTACCATTCTCGCAACTTAATGGTGCTGGATAAAAGCAATCCCGGCATTCTGGATTTTCAGGGCGCCTTGTATGGTCCATTAACTTACGATTTGGTCTCTTTGTTGCGCGACGCTTATGTGCAATGGGATGAAGAAATGGTAATCGACTGGGCCATCCGTTATTGGGAAAAAGCCCGTGCTGCCGGACTGCCCGTTAGTCCTGACGTCGATAGCTTCTATCGTGATTTTGAATTTATGGGCTTGCAACGGCATTTAAAGATTCTCGGTATTTTTGCCCGTCTTGCTCATCGCGACGGCAAAAACGCCTATCTGCAAGATATGCCACTGGTGATGACATATGTGCGCAAGACTGCGCAGCGTTACAACATCTTGATTCCCTTATTGCGCTTGTTGGACGTACTGGAAGATACGGCACCGCAAATCGGCTACACGTTTTAATCAGATTGAACGCCCCCCAATGAAAGCCATGTTATTAGCAGCAGGTCGCGGCGAGCGTATGCGACCACTCACGGATACTTGCCCAAAGCCTTTACTGAAAGTGCGCGGTCGTCCACTGATCGTCTGGCATATTTTGAATCTGGTTAAAGCCGGCATCACCGATATCGTCATTAACCATGCGCATCTTGGTCAGATGATCGTTGATGCGCTGGGTGATGGCAGCAAATTTGGGGCGCATATCCGTTATTCGGCAGAAGCAACTGCGCTGGAAACCGCGGGCGGGATTGCAAGAGCCCTGCCCTTGTTGACCGAGAACGGGGATGAACCGTTTATCGTCATATCGTCCGATATTTATATCCCTCATTTCAATTTTGAAGAATGTAAAAATACGCTGGAAGACAATGATATGTGGGGTAATCCGCATCCGTTAGATAAACGCGATTTAGCTTGGTTATATATGGTAAAAAATCCGTCCTTCCATCCCGATGGTGATTTTGCGATGAACTTGATGGGCTTGGTCAACGACAGTGCAGATGGATCGCCGCGCATGACCTTCGGCAATATCGGTGTGTACCGCCCAGAAATTTTTGCTGATATAGAACCAGGCAGTTACGCCAAACTCGGTCCCTTACTGCGCGAGATTGCTAATCGTGGTCAGCTCGGTGGTGAGCTGTATCGTGGCGACTGGCACAATGTCGGTACGCCAGAGCAACTAGCCCAGCTAAATGAGCCCTTCACTACAGCTAACACAGTAAAAAAATCATAAGGATATCCGTATGAGCATGCCATCTTTTCTGCTTCGTCGCCAGCAACTGCTTGCACAAATGCAAGCACGTGGTGGCGGTATTGCGATCATCCCGACTGCTTATGAGATGGTGCGTAACAGCGATAATTTTTTCCCGTTCCGGCACGATAGTTATTTTTATTATCTATCAGGATTTACAGAGCCAGAAGCGCTCATCGTCCTCATCGCCAACGGCCATGAGCAACGCAGTATCTTATTCTGCCGCGAAAAAAATCTGGAACGCGAAATCTGGGATGGCTATCGATTCGGCCCCGCTGCTGCCAAAGCGCATTTTGGTTTTGACGCAAGCTTTGCGATAGATGCGCTAGATACAGAAATGCCGCATCTGCTAGCGGATGCCCCTACACTTTTTTACAGCACGGGCAACGACACTCAACTCGACTCACGCCTGCATAGCTGGATAGAAGCGTTACGTGAAAAATCTCGTAGCGGCATCAGCGCGCCAGATACTACTATCGACGTGCGTGGCTTGCTAGATGAAATGCGATTGCGTAAAGATGCCTCTGAAGTAGCTTTGATGCAAAAAGCGGCCAATATATCTGGTATTGCTCACACAAGAGCCATGCAGATCGCAGGTGCAGGTCGTTATGAATATGAGCTTGAAGCGGAGCTACATCATGAATTTCGCCGCCAAGGATCGCAAGCACCGGCTTACGGATCCATCGTTGCAACTGGTGCCAATGCGTGTGTCTTGCATTACAGCAGTAACAATGCACAAATTAAAGACGGTGATTTGATTTTGATTGATGCTGGCTGTGAATTTGATAGCTACGCCTCCGATATCACACGCACCTTTCCTGCCAATGGCAAATTCAGTTCAGCACAAAAAACCTTGTATGAAATCGTCCTTGCATCCCAGCAGGCAGCACTGGACTGCGCCCGTCCGGGATCGCGCTATATGGACGGTCACAACGCCGCTGTAAAAGTATTAACGCAAGGTATGCTCGATACCGGTTTGCTGGATAAAAATAAGCTTGGCAATGTTGAAGATGCCATCAGCAACCTAGCATTCCGCCAGTTTTATATGCATGGCACGGGGCACTGGCTAGGACTCGATGTACATGATGTAGGCTCCTATCGTGAAACAGACAAGGTAGGAGATGAAAGGCCTTATCGTCAGCTGGAACCTGGCATGGCAATCACTATAGAACCCGGGATCTATGTACGTCCGGCAGAAGGCGTTCCCGAAGAATTTTGGAATATTGGTATCCGTATCGAAGACGACATCCTGATCACACCAGAAGGCCATCTCAATCTGAGCCGCGACACGCCAAAAACCGTGGCGGAAATCGAAAGTGTCATGAAACGATGAAACTTGCTGATTTCCATATCGCCATCTGCGGCGCAGGTCCGGTTGGACAATGCTTAGCCCTGTTGCTTTGCAAGCAGGGGATTGCCGCTGATCGCATCCTTTTGCTGGATGCCAAAACCAGTGCGCAAGCCGAACAAGACGTGCGCTCAATCGCGCTGTCCTATGGCAGTCAGCAAATTCTCACGAATGCAGGTGCATGGCCGATCAAGGCGACCAGCATCCGGCAGATACACGTATCGCGCCGCGGACATTTTGGCCGTAGCTTGATTGACTGCAAGGATTACGCCATTCCGGCGCTAGGATATGTCGCTCGTTACGGCGATATCATTGCGCCTTTACAAAGGGCAACAGAACAGCGTGGCGTACAGATCAAACGTCCGGCAACAGTGTCCGCGTTAGAAGAAAGCGACGATGCAGTCACGCTGACTTTACAAGATGGTGAGAAGATCACCGCGACCATCGTGGTGCAGGCAGAAGGCGGCACCTTTGGTAATCAGACGCAAAAAGCGCGCAGTGTCGACTATCAGCAAACGGCAATCATTTCGCACATCACGGTCAGCCAGTCGGTTGCACAGCGGGCGTTTGAACGCTTTACCGAACAAGGCCCGCTAGCGCTGCTGCCGCAAGAGGATGGTTATGCGCTGGTATGGTGTGTTCGCCCCCCAAGCGCAGAGCAGCTTTTGGGCTTGGACGATAACGATTTTAAAGCTGCTTTACAGCAAGCATTTGGTCAGCGACTGGGACAGATTTTGACCGCATCGTCACGCCATTCCTACCCCTTAGGCTTGAATGCGCAGGCACAAGCAACTAAGCGGATCGTCACCATTGGCAACGCGGCACAAACTCTACACCCGGTTGCAGGACAAGGTTTAAATCTTGGTTTGCGCGACGCCAAAATCTTGGCAAGTACGCTGGCGGAGACACCACTGCAAGATGAATTCAATCAGCAGCCTGTTGCTCAGCAAGTCGCCGAACAATTGCAGTTTTTCTTAAAACAACGACAAACTGACCGCAATACCACCATACGGCTAACCGATAGCATGGCAAGAATATTTGCCAGCGCACCAGATGGCGCACTCACACAATCCATATTTGGCTTGGGCTTGGGACTACTAGATATTGTCCAGCCAGCAAAAAAATTGCTTGCAGAACAAATGATGTTTGGCTGGCGCTAAACTCTCCAACGCATTTAAATATATCTAAAAAAAACAAAAATAAAGGGAGTATGTGAAGAAATAGTACCTAATGTCCAATTATTATATGGACATTAAAATATACTTATATCAGTATATTTTTTATTGAAGTAATAAATTCACTGGCTTATTCACTGGCTTATTCGCTGATTTATTCACCGAGCTAGGCAATCGGCAAGCTACTGACCGGCTTAATCTCTTCCATACAAATCATGGAACGCAGGGATGCAACGCCCGGCACTTGCATCAATCTGTCGGTTAAAAACTGCGACAGGCTTTTTAGATCCGGCGCGACGACTTTCAAAATGTAATCAAAATCGCCCGTAATCGTATGGCATTCAATAATGTCAGGGAAGGCCATGATATTGCGCTCGACCTCACGCACATTGCGAAACTGCTCCCTGTCCAGCGACAAACTCACAAACGCGATCACACCCAAACCGATTGCTTCGGCAGAAACCTGGGCGACATAACCGCGAATCACGCGTTTTTCCTCTAACGCCCGCACCCGTCGCAGGGTCTGCGGGGCGGATAAATGGATGTTCTCTGCCAACTGCAAATTGCTCATCCGGCCGTCGTCCTGCAGATGTTTCAAAATACTGCGATCATAGTTATCCACGCCATCTCCTAAAATTTAAATATTTTATGTATTTAGTATATTACGAAATATAAATGCCAAATTGAGACTAAATAGAAATTATATTTCATTGTTAGCGTTTTATTCATCGTATTTAGAAATCTAATTTCCAGCCGAAACCGCTACAATTTATAGCAGAACAAAAGCAATATCGGCGCCATTGGCGGCAAACATTTCAGCAATATTCAATACCAATTAGCAAGACCCAAAAATCAACGGAGATCACCATGGTTACCTTCATCGGTACACAGGAAATGCAAACCCACTTGAAAAAAGTCAGTGTAGAAGACGCGATTGCGCGTTTAGCTGACATGATCAAGGAGGATTATTTACGCTGGAGCCAGTTTGACAAATGCGCCCGCGTCGCCAGCCACTCAGATGTGGGCGTGATTGAATTAATGCCGATTTCCGACGGCAAGCAATATTCATTTAAATACGTGAATGGTCATCCAAAAAATACTCAAGAGGGTTTGCTAACAGTTACCGCTTTTGGTTTGCTAGCCGATGTCGATACTGGTTATCCTAAGTTGTTGTCTGAATTAACATTGACTACCGCGATCCGCACGGCGGCGACCTCGGTATTAGCCGCCAAATATATGGCGCGCCCAGTCAGCCGTAGCATGGCCTTGATCGGCAATGGCGCACAGAGCGAATTCCAGGCGATCGCTTTCCATTGCATCTTGGGCATACAGGAATTGCGCGTCTACGATGTAGACTCGGCAGCGACTGACAAACTCATCAACAATCTGCGCGCCTATCCTAATTTGCGTATCATTCGGGCTGCATCGACGGCAGAAGCAGTCAAAGGCGCAGACATCATCACGACCGTGACCGCAGACAAAACCAATGCATTGATTTTATTGCCGGAAATGATCAGCGAAGGCACTCACATTAATGCCGTTGGCGGCGATTGCCCGGGCAAGACTGAATTGCATGGCGATATTTTGAAAAATGCCAACGTCGTCGTGGAATACGAACCTCAATCCCGCATCGAAGGTGAACTGCAACAAATGCCAGCTGATTTCGCGGTAACGGAGTTGTGGCAGATTCTGGAAGGCCAGATTGCTGGTCGCCATAATGAAAAGCAAGTGACCGTATTTGACTCTGTCGGTTTTGCGTTAGAAGATTTTTCTGCCATGCGTTATCTAGAAAAATATGTGGTGCAAAAGGACACGCGGATTTTGGATTTAATCCCAGAACTGCTGAATCCAAAAGACTTATTCGGAATGGCTGTAACACCAGTTGCACAACAGCGCTCCATGGCAGAAAATGTCGTATCGATCAGTGCTTAAGTCATTGCCTGATTTCAGTCATTACCGCTGATCAGGTCTTGTTGAAGTACATGGCAGATGCACTAAATACGATTCACTAATTTATATTAAATCAAATCACTCAAACGAATGAAAACTATTTCCTTAATTGGTGCTCCGACAGATGTCGGAGCAAGCGTCAAAGGTGCTGGCATGGGGCCAGACGCGCTGCGCGTTGCAGGCTTGGTAGAAGCGTTGGAGGCGCGCCAATTAAAGGTAATTGATCACGGCAATTTGCATGGGCCAGCCAATCCTTGGCAGGCACCAGTAAACGGCTTACGTCATTTAAAAGAAGCGATTGACTGGAATCAGGCAGTCTATGACGCAGTCAGCCAGGCATTGACTGATGGTCAGATGCCCATGA
Source organism: Undibacterium sp. GrIS 1.8 (assembly GCF_040544445.1). Classification (NCBI taxonomy): domain Bacteria; kingdom Pseudomonadati; phylum Pseudomonadota; class Betaproteobacteria; order Burkholderiales; family Oxalobacteraceae; genus Undibacterium; species Undibacterium sp. GrIS 1.8. The sequence goes on from NZ_JBEONQ010000002.1 coordinate 72,495, forward strand.
TGCTAGGCGGTGATCATTGCCTTGCCATCGGCTCCATCAGCGCGATTGCCAATCATTGCAAAAAGAATGGTAAAAAATTACGGGTATTGTGGTTTGATGCCCATGCTGACAGCAATCTCTCCACCATCAGCCCGACAGGAAATATCCACGGCATGCCAGTCGCATGCCTGATGGGACATGGCCCAGAATCGCTAACACACTATGCAGATCACTCACCAGCAATGAGTCCTGACGAAATCCGTCTGATCGGTATCCGTAGCGTCGATGCAGGTGAGAAAAAATTCATTCACGAGATGGGCATGCAAGTGTTTGACATGCGCTATATCGACGAGCATGGCATGCGCAGCGTTATGAAAAGTGCGCTGGAAGGGTTGGATGACAACACGCATTTGCACGTCAGTTTCGACATGGATTGCTTAGATCCAGATATCGCCCCGGGCGTAGGAACAGCGGTATTAGGCGGCCCGACTTACCGCGAAGCCCAGCTCTGTATGGAAATGATCGCAGACAGCGGTCGCCTCGCCTCACTCGATTTAGTAGAACTCAATCCGGCACTCGATATCCGCAATCAGACTGCAGTTCTGGCAGTAGATTTGATTGAGAGCTTGTTTGGTAAATCGACTTTAGTACGGATGTAATTTTTTAAAGCAATTGAATTGTAAAAAAAGCTGCATGATTATTCATGTGGCTTTTTTTATACGCGGTAGCCAAAGTTAAAAGCAAACTAAAAAAGATTTTACTAATGTCTATGCTGGCATGCTGAAGCTTTTTCCCCGCACACCATGCAAGCACTTAGCATAGACAATTTAAATATACTCCCCCTCTATTTTTAATAATACGGCCTAATGGCCAGTATTAACTTGGACGACTAAATATACCTATCTGGAGTATATGAATAAACAATGAAACCTGCTCTATGAATTGTGAGCAAACTGCATACTTGAGAAGCCTATCGTGAACTGCTGGTTTCCCTTTCAAATAAACTGAAAAAATGTTTCATCAGGCTTTCGTCCAAGTTTTACATTAGGTCGCCATCTCCTTGTATCGACACCGATTATATGCAGTGCCCCAAGAAATAATATCGTCTCGATTTGACTGCAAACGCGACAGCGATAATTGAATATATAGATGTAATTGACGGACAATTTCAAGGACTTATTATTTATGCCACACAAACACAGCATAAATCACCTGCCAGCTAGAAACTATCAGGTTTTAGCGTTATGCTAGTAACATGACTGCTGACACCCTGCGCACGCCCCTTCCAAATGCCAATCCTGTGCCCAAAGGGCGGATCGGTCGTTTTGTCTATGAAAGTGAAATTGGGCAAGGATCGGTTGGCATCGTCTACCTGTTTCGCGATCCATTAATTGGACGTAAAGTCGCCATCAAGATTCTCAATCCACAGCTGCCAGCGAACCAGCGACAGCTATTTGAAAAGCACTTTATCCAAGAAGCCCGTGCGGCGGGACGCCTAAACCATCCGAATATTGTCACGGTATATGACGCGGACAAAGAAGGTGATCTGCTGTATATCGTCATGGAATATCTGGAAGGCAAAGAGCTGCGCGACGTGCTGGCAAGCGGTCACCAATTTAGTTATAAACAAATTGCAGAGTTGATTGCGCGCACTGCCAACGCGCTGGACTACGCGCATGAACACGGCGTGATACATCGTGACATCAAGCCAGCGAATATTTTCATCACGAACAATAATTCCACGCCTAAAGTACTGGATTTTGGTATCGCTAGCGCATCACGACAAATATCAGATGCCGATGCAACCCTGGGACATGACTATGTGTCTGAGCAAAGACTATTAGGTACGCCCAATTACATGTCGCCAGAACAGACCCGGGGCGAGACCATTGATGCACGTACGGATATTTTTTCATTAGGCGTCGTACTCTACCAATTATTGTGCGGAGAGTTGCCGTTCAAGGGTGACAGTATCAAGCAATTACTTGATGCAATCGCCCGCGATCCGGCAATTCCGCCACAAGAAATTCGCCCAGATGTGCCATTGCGTTTAGCTCGTATTGCGGCCAAGGCTCTCGCCAAAAAACCAGCCGATCGTTATGCCCGCGCATCAGATATGGCGAGCGATTTAAATCGGTTTTTATCCAAAGAGAGAACCGACCGCATCATCGCCCAGATACAGCAACCGTCAACAGAAAAAGATACTGCAGCTGCAAGTGTCAGCACAAACAAAAGTACGGCCGCTAAAACCGATCGTCGAAGAAAATCAGATTCAGTGAAGTTAGGGACGACGCAGTTATTGATCGCTGCGGCAGCCTTATTAATCGTCATTATCGCGGGTTGGGTTTGGAATAAATCTAAGCAATCAGCAGAGCCAATAGCCCCGACCGTGCTGCCAACTTTGCCACAAACAGAGAGCAACGCGCCAAAAGTAGCTGCAACTCTTCCAGCAATAAATACTACACCTGTAGCTGCCAGTGCTGCTATTAATAATGACTCAGAAGAAATCATTAACCTGCCATTAACTTCCACTAAAACAGAAGCGAGCCCAACCTCAGCCACCATACCCGCCAATAAAAAAATAGATGCGGCTAAAGCGTCGTCAAAAAATAAGGCCTCCAATGCAGTAGTTGGTCCGGTCGCTAGCCCAATCGTGAAGGGTTCCGTGCAATTGGCGGTGTCGCCATGGGGTGAAGTATTTGTCGACGGACAAGCGAAAGGTGTAACACCACCGCTGGCTCGTCTGAGCCTGGCCACCGGCAAACATAAAATAGAAATTCGTAACGGCGATGATAGTTATGCCGTCACCATAGAAGTCAGTGCAGACAAGGAGAACAAAGTTGGCCACCAATTTTAATCAGCGATCAGGTATGTCTTTGGCGGCATCCAAAACACGTAAAGTATTGTCAGCTTTTGTCGGCTTGGGTGCCTCGGGCGTGCTAAGCACCGCTATTTTACTTGGTGGCTGCGCAGCACCAGAACAGCAGGTTGGCCTGTCCGACTTGTCTGCGCGACCTGGAGAAAAAGCATTGCTTGCAGGCATACGTTCATACGAGGAAGCACAATATGCCGATGCAGAAAAATCTCTCAGTCTCGCTTTATCAACAGGATTCACAGTAAAGAAAGATGCAGCGCTTGCGCATAAATATCTGGCATTTATTTATTGCACGACTGAGAGAATTGACGCCTGCAAACAATCCTTTCGCTCGGCGCGCCTGGCCGACCCAGCCTTTGAACTGAGCAAAAGTGAAATCGGTCATCCTGTCTGGGGCCCGGTTTATAAACAAGTGATTGCTGAGTAATCTGGCTCCGGCTCATTTTTTTATTTAACAGGCCCTAATCTGAGTTTGATCTGTCTGTATTAATCGCCATGCTTAACTCTTAAAGATTGACGATTAACAATGATCAGAAAATTCATTCAGTGGTTACTGATACTTAGCCTCATTATTTTGCTGACGTCATTATGGCGAATGCATAGCTTACCCAACCCCTCTGAGCTATCCATCTCATTGCTTGATGAGCCCAAGCAAGAAGCAATACAGGAAGCCAAGTTTGAAACGATTAGTAATGGTGTGACATATACCGTCCAACCGCTGTATCACTACGATCTGGTCGGATTAGTCGTGAGCAAGCATGATGCCGATACATGGTGGGATTACATTCATCGCGAATGGAATGATAGCCTGAATATCGTTGATCTATGTGTAGTCTGGGGCAACAATGTAAAGACTAATATCTACAACGAAATTAACTTTTCAAGTGGTCAGTTCACCTGTAATTTCAGTACATCATCAGATACTGCATTTGCTGCTTTCGATCAAACTGCAATCTCTAATAATCACTTACTGAGCGACAACCCCAAGCTAACAAAAATTATGCGTAGCGTGCAAGTCGGCGATCAAATTCATTTTCGCGGTAGCTTAGCCGAGTATTCACATCATCACGGATTTGCGTTTAAACGCGGTACAAGCATCACCCGCACGGACACCGGTAACGGCGCATGCGAAACCGTATTTGTAGACAGTTTTGAGATTATTAAAAGCGGCGGAAAACCATGGCGCCAATTAGTATGGCTGTCTGGCATGATGCTGCTGTTTGGGATAATCGCTTGGTTCGTGCAACCAATCCGGGTCAATGATTAGAGATACTCGTCAGGTCTTGTCATTAAGCATGCTCAAGTCATAAAAAACCACATAAAAATATGTGGTTTTTTATTTTAAGCACCAATCAATTCAATCTAAATTACTCGATTGCCTTGACCATATCTTCAATCACTTTCTTCGCATCGCCAAACACCATCATCGTCTTATCCATGTAGAACAATTCATTGTCCAGACCGGCATAACCCGATGCCATTGAACGCTTATTCACGATAACTGTTTTAGCTTTATAGGCCTCCAGAATTGGCATTCCGGCGATCGGTGATTTAGGGTCTTTGGCCGCTGGATTAACAACGTCATTTGCCCCTAAGACCAATACCACATCGGCCTGACTGAATTCATTATTGATGTCTTCCATCTCAAACACTTGGTCATAAGGCACTTCGGCTTCTGCCAGTAACACGTTCATATGTCCTGGCATACGACCAGCTACAGGATGAATCGCGTATTTGACAGAAATACCTTTATGCGTGAGCTTCTCGGTCAGCTCTTTTAATGAATGCTGAGCGCGGGCAACTGCTAAACCGTAACCAGGCACAATGATCACTGTCTCTGCATTACCTAGCAGAAAAGCGACGTCATCAGCAGAGCCGGACTTCACATTACGCTGCGCCTGGCCGCCAACCGCAGCCTCGGTCGGTGCACCACCAAAGCCGCCTAACAGCACATTGAAGAAAGAGCGATTCATCGCTTTACACATAATGTAAGACAAGATCGCGCCGGAAGATCCGACCAGCGAACCAGCAATAATCAGCATCGAGTTATTGAGTGAAAAACCAATACCCGCCGCGGCCCAGCCAGAATAGCTATTCAGCATAGAAACCACAACTGGCATGTCCGCTCCACCGATAGGGATGATGATCAACACACCCAAAATAAAAGCAATCGCCGTCATCAAAACAAAGGGAATCCAAGCAGGCGCAGTGCCCGGTGCGAAGCAAAAAATCAAACCTAGACCGACCATAAAAATTGCCAGTATCAGGTTTAGAAAATGTTGCCCCTGAAAGCTGACAGGCGCACCCTGGAATAAACGGAATTTATATTTACCAGACAATTTACCAAACGCAATCACAGAACCCGAGAAGGTAATTGCACCCACAAAAGTACCGATAAATAATTCCAGACGATTACCGAAAGGGATCGCCTCATAGCGTGCCGTGATATTAAAAATCCAGGGCTCAGCAACTACAGATACAGCGATACACACTGCCGCAAGACCGATCAATGAATGCATCGCTGCTACCAGCTCTGGCATCTTGGTCATTTCTACTCGCTTAGCCAGCGTGGCGCCAATACCGCCGCCAACGACGACACCGAATATCACCAATCCATAGCCAAGACCCGAGCCAGCGGCCTCATTTTTCAGCTTTACGATCAAAGCAATCGTCGTCACTACCGCAATTGCCATACCAATCATGCCAAAGCTGTTACCGCGTCTTGCAGTCGATGGATGCGACAAACCTTTAAGCGCCTGAATAAAGCATACCGAGGCGATCAGGTACAACATCGTGACCAGATTCATACTCATTATTTGTGCTCCTTAGCTACATCAGGCGTCACTTTGGGCTCTTTTTTCTTGAACATTTCCAGCATGCGCTGGGTGACCAAAAATCCACCAAACACATTGACCGCGGCAAGGGCAACCGCGACCGTGCCCATGACTTGGGCTAATAGACCTTCCGTCAAACCTGCTGCCAACATGGCACCGACGATGATGATGGCTGAGATTGCATTCGTGACTGCCATCAAAGGCGTATGCAAAGCAGGCGTAACTGTCCAGACCACGTGGTAACCGACATAAATTGCCAGTACAAAAATGATCAAGTTGGTAAGGGTGTGACTAACTTCCATGATGTCCTCTCTTCTTTATTTAGGGTGAGACATGCAAAGCAAACTGTCGAAAAAAACTTGGTATGGTCAATACCGTCTTATTTAAATAACTTTCTTAATACGCCTTAAGACTGGTAATTTGATTCTTCCCGTCGACAAAAACCACTTTCGGTTTAAAGCTACTGGATTCCTCGTCCGTCATCGGTGCATAGGTACAGATAATCATCAAGTCGCCCAGTTGTACCCGACGCGCTGCCGCGCCATTCAAGGAGATTTCGCCGCTACCACGTTTGCCTTTAATCACATATGTGGAGAACCGTTCACCATTGTTGACGTTGTAGAGTTCTATCTGTTCGTGCTCTTTGATATCAGCGGCGTCGAGCAGATTTTCATCGATACCACACGAACCTTCGTAGTGGAGATCGCACTGGGTCACAGATGCGCGATGAATTTTGGCGCGGAGCATGTTTCTTTGCATTGTCATTCTTCTTTCAATTACATTGACTAAAAATCCTGGCTACTAGCTTAGGATTATTTATCCTTATTTCCTTAAAACTTCACCGCCAGCACACATCAGCGTAGCGACTACAATCTCGTCTTCTTTATTAATCGCTAAAGCAGCGTCTTTATCGATAATCAATTTCAGAAAATCCAATACGTTACGAGCATACAAAGCAGAGGCGTCGGCAGCCACCAGCGTTGCCAAATTTGGTTCGCCAATAATATGCACGCCGTATTTGGTGACTGTCTTGTTTAGCTCAGACAGAGGGCAATTACCACCCTGCTCGACCGCCATATCCACGATTACGGAACCCGGCTTCATCGCCTTAACAGTTTCTTCTGAAATCAGCGTCGGTGCTTTGCGACCAGGGATGAGTGCCGTAGTGATGATGATGTCGGCTTGTTTGGCACGTTCGTGCACCAGCGCCGCCTGACGTTCCATCCATGAGGCGGGCATCGGACGAGCATAGCCACCAACGCCTTTGGCGATTTCTCGCTCTTCATCTGTCTCGTAAGGGACGTCGATAAATTTCGCCCCCAAGGATTCGACTTGCTCTTTCACTGGCGGACGTACATCAGATGCTTCAATCACTGCACCCAGACGCTTGGCTGTTGCAATCGCTTGCAAACCAGCTACGCCCACACCCATGATCAGGACGCGGGCAGCTTTGACTGTGCCGGCAGCGGTCATCAACATCGGCATAAAGCGCTGGTAAGTGTTTGCCGCCAGCATCACTGCTTTGTAGCCAGCAATATTCGCTTGCGACGACAATACGTCCAGCGACTGCGCACGAGTGATACGTGGCGCGGCCTCTAATGCGAATGCAGAAATACCATGCGCTGCCATGGCGGCAATATTCTCTGCATCAAATGGATTGAGCATGCCAACTAGCGTCGTGCCCGATTTGATCAATGCACGCTCATCTGCATCTGGTGCTCTGACTTTTAACACTAGCTCTGCACCAAATGCCTCAGCCGCAGTACCGATTTGCGCACCTGCTGCCTGATACGCCTCGTCAGTAATACTGGCGGCGATACCGGCGCCAGATTGCACGATGACCTGATGTTTTGCAGCTACATATTTTTTGATGGTCTCTGGGGTCGCCGCTACACGCGTCTCACCCGGCCGTGATTCGGCGGGGATGCCGATTCTCATAGGTTACTCCTTGATTTGCTTGTTTTAAATTCTGACCGGGCACACGCTGATGAAACGATGGCGCCAGTTTGCTACTTAAGAAAACTCCTTAAGAAAGCTGGAAGCATCGTCAGCGCCGTCACCCGAATTTAGTATTCTTTCGTATTCGACAACGATCTTACACGCAAAATGTTGTGTGGCATTACCGTTCTTTTTTTGTCTTTTCGCTAAGAATGCTGCTTGTGGCTGCACCATTGCCGTGCAAATTGCGTCCGATACACTAGCATGAAAAACCACGCGCTATAAGCCTTTGCGGGAGAATAACTGAAAATAAATGAAGGATTTCCAGCAAAGACAGAATCCTAAATTCAGCTACATCACTGCTCTATAGACAAAATTCGTATTAGCTAATTCACCTTCAGATTTGCTGGTTTGCCACACAATATCTGATGGCAAAGTAAAATAGCGAACTTATAGAAAGAGGCGCTATGTCTACAGTCTGGAAACCCTCGGTCACCGTTGCGGCCGTTATCACTCGCCAGCACGACCAACATCTGCAATTTTTGATGATAGAAGAAGAGACTGACGAAGGCGTGCGGATCAATCAGCCTGCCGGTCATCTTGATCCTGACGAAACTCTGCAACAGGCAGTCACACGCGAAACACTGGAAGAAACCGCCCACGATTTCACGCCCACAGCCTTGATCGGATCTTATCTGTCGCGCTATGTATCGCCAGTCAACGGAGAGCAAGTAACTTATCTGCGATTTGCCTTTAGTGGTGAGCTGGGACAAGTACACCAGCGTGACCTTGATCACGGCATTTTGCGTACCGTGTGGATGACACATGCTGAGCTGCTGGCGTCACAAGAGCGCCACCGCAGTCCCCTGGTGTTGCAATGCGTAAATGACTATCTGGCAGGCCAAAGCGCGCCGCTGTCGCTGTTGTTTACGCATCCGTCTGCATTAGTGACCAGCCAACTCAAGTAAAAAAAGTAAGCGCAGCACAAAGTAAGTTTGGTCAGGAATAAGAGAGAAGAACAAGTATGGCAAAGAAACGCGTAGTAATAGGTATGTCCGGCGGTGTAGATTCATCGGTGTCCGCTTGGCTGCTCAAACAGCAAGGCTACGAAGTCATCGGCCTGTTTATGAAAAACTGGGAAGACGATGACGACTCCGAATACTGCTCCACCCGCGAGGATTGGATTGATGCCGTCAGCGTCGCCGATGTCGTGGGCGTTGATATTGAGGCGGTAAATTTTGCGGCCGAATACAAAGACCGCGTCTTCGCAGAATTTTTGCGTGAATATCAGGCTGGCCGTACACCCAACCCGGACGTACTCTGCAATGCCGAGATTAAATTCAAAGCCTTTCTCGATCACGCGATGAAGCTCGGGGCGGACTACATCGCCACCGGCCATTACGCCCGTGTGCGTGAGGTGAATGGCGAATTTCAATTACTCAAAGCACTCGATGCCAGCAAAGATCAAAGCTATTTTTTACATCGTTTGAATCAAGCGCAATTGTGCAAAACCTTGTTCCCGCTAGGCGAAATTCAAAAGACTGAAGTCCGCAAAATCGCCGAGCAAATCCAGCTACCCAACGCCAAGAAAAAAGACTCTACCGGCATCTGTTTTATCGGTGAACGGCCTTTCCGCGAATTTTTAAACCGCTATTTGTCTTATCAACCAGGCGAGATGAAAACACCTGAAGGCGAGCTTGTCGGCAAACACGTCGGTCTGAGTTTTTATACCTTGGGACAACGCAAAGGCATCGGCATCGGCGGCATCAAGTCACATCAAAATGCGGACGGCAGCAGCGATGCCTGGTATGTCGCAAAGAAAGATATCGTCGCCAATACTTTGTACGTCGTGCAGGGTCATGATCATCCATGGCTGTTATCGTCGGCGTTAGAGGCAGGACAAAATAGCTGGATCGCCGGACACGCACCGGCGCAAACTCAGTTATCTGCCAAAACCCGTTATCGTCAGGCCGATATCGCCTGTACGCTGCATGCGGACAGCGATCGTTTTGCCTTGCATTTTGATGTGGCGCAATGGGCAGTCACGCCGGGACAATCAGCCGTGTTATACGACGGCGACGTCTGTCTGGGCGGCGGGATTATTAGCGGTGCGACGGCGGGGTAATTCAGTCTCTGCGGCAAAGCGGTGCCTGACGCTGAGGCATAGAAATTTGTGCTCAGCGCGTAGGGATTACATTCAAACTATTTATATACTCCCCCCAATTTTTATGAAAACACCCTTATTGTCCAATGATTCATTGGACAATTAAAAATACTTATCTGGAGTATGTTAAAGGCAGCGTGTAGAGCGACATCTAACAACAACGATGCTAAGCAACAATACAAAAGAAAAAAAGCCGCGCGATGCGGCTTTTTTGCATTAAAAAAATCAATATTCGACGAACACCACGGTAGTGCGCGGCGGGACACTGAAAGCACCGCTACTACGATCAAAAGTCGCTGTCCTTGCCACTGCATCACTGTCAGACTGGCGTTGAATCGGATGTAGCATTAAAGATCTGCCGCGCATCGCCTCGATCGTCAGATTTTTTGCGACTTTATCGACGTTGAATAACACCACGACCTGTTTGTATTTTGCTCCCGAATAACGACGTGGATATTGGCCATCAATCCCCATCGCAATTAAGCCCGTTTGCTGCTGTGGTCCGACGTTGTAGAAACTAAGGCGATCAATCACGTCTTGTCCGGTACGCAGACGGAACAGCGACGTATCGTTGCGGATCGCCAGCATATCGGCAAAATAATCACGCGCAGTTTTGATCGCCGCCGGACCAGGATTGATCAAAGGATTGGTCAGGATAGTTGACATCAACGGCCAGTTGGCCTGATTGCTCGCAGCCATTGGCAAGCCAATGCCGAAATGATTGCTCTGATAAGTAAAATCGAGCTGGTTAAACCAATCCCCCGCGTTATAGCTATTTTGATCCAGCGACTTCGAGCGCAACAGGTCCTGTCCAGCGTGAATGAAGGGAATCCCCTGCGACAAGAGCGTAATCGCAGCACCAAGATTTTGCACTCTTACCCGATCACTTATATTAGTCGCCACTGGCAATTTATACGCATTTAAATCGAATAAAGTTTGATTATCATGCGCTTCAATATAGTTGATACTTTCGCCCGGGTTGGCGGTGTATCCGGCTGGCATCCCAAAATAATCCATCTCTGAGTTTTTGCGATTAATACCGGTCCGGTCTGTAAAGCGATAATCGCGCAATGTGCCAGACAATCCCACACGGACCAGATCGGTGACTCTGAGAAGATCGTCTTTGGTCTGGGTGCTTTGCGCATTCGGATCATAAAAAGCGCCATTGATAAAGCCTTGCTGGCTGATCAGGTTATTCCCGCTATCACAGCAACCACCGCCACGCACCGCATCGCGCAGACGATCATTAAAAGATCCAATCCCGCTGCCAAATAAATTCGCCTGACGTGCCTGTACAAATCGGGCGTCATTGGCAATCACGCCAAAATTCCACGCTTCACCATACAGATAAATAGTACGATGTGCCGCCTGATTTACTTCAGTCTGGAGTTTGGAAATCAATGACAAAGGATGCATGCCCATGATGTCAAAGCGGAAGCTGTCTACTTTGTAATGTTTTGCCCAACTGATGACTGAATCGATCATCAGTTTGCCCATCATCGCGTTTTCTGCTGCGGTATCAGAGCAGCAACTATCGTTGGTAATACCGCCGTTTGCATTCAATCGATAATAGTAAGCCGGTACAATTTTATCGAGCACCGATAAAGGCCCCTGCTGCGCCTGGCTGGTATGGTTATAGACGACATCCATCGTGACTCGCAGTCCCTCTTCATGCAAGGCTCTGACCATGGCACGGAATTCTTTTACCCTAACCGCGCCATCGTTGGCGTTGGTGGCATAGCTACCGTCTGGCGCACTGTAATGTACGGGGTCATAACCCCAGTTAAAACAGTCGCCATCCTGATTCGATGCGACGGCGGCTTGCTGAGCTGTGGAATCAGCTGGCGCATTAGGAATCACGGTGTTGGTACAACCAGTTTCAGACACACTGGCAATATCGAAACTCGGCAATAAATGGATATGCGTCATCCCAGCACGTTGCAAGGATTTCAGATGGCGCATACCATTTGACCGGGTATCAGTGAAGGCCAAAAATTTACCCCGATGCGCGGCAGGAACGGTAGCATCATTGGCGCTGAAATCCCGGATATGCAACTCATACAATGCAATATCGGTGACGCTTTCCAGCTCCGGAATCCGCTGATAATCCCAATCATGCGGCTTCATCTCTGGACTATCAAGATTGATAATAAAGCTGCGCTGACCATTAGCGTTAAGACTTAACGAATACGGATCGGTAACGACATTACTGACCACGGTATTACTCGCCCAGCGTGACAAAACATTCACGGTATAGGTGTAATACCAGCGGTTAGTCCAGCGCGGATCACGTGCAACATAAGTCCAGACGCCGCTAGCGGCATCTTTTGTCAAATCTACCTGAATCGCGGCAGCATGATTCATATCTGCATCTGGATACAGATTGAGCTTAACGCTCTTGGCCGTCGGCGCCCAGAGACGGAAAGTCGCCGCACCAAAACGATTGAAGCTCAAGCCTAATTCAGCATTGCTTGCTTTTGCTGCATACAAAGCATCCAGCACACCCGCCATTTGTAAGGACGTGACCTGTACCAGATTGCCGCTACTATCGTATTGTGCAATCGCGAATTGAGCTGTCATCTTATCGATAACATTCGCCGCATCACCAGCAGACAAATTGAGCGCGGTCGCACTGCTCACGTAAGGGAATTTTGCCCTCAAGCTCGACGACAAACCTGTGCTGTTGAGCATCAACGAGATGCTGCCATCTGCTCCGGTAACGCCGCTGGCATTGGAACCAAGTCCACCGTTTGCGGCATAGAATAATTTATAGCTACTGCCGCTATTGCCATTGCTATTGCCGGCACCAGGCCAGGCAATTGTGTCGGGCGCTAACCAGAGCGCAGTGGCATTGTTCAGATTACCAAAGCTGATCGGTGACGGCGACGCATAAACCGTGCAATCACCTTCCAGCATCCAGATTTCCTGGCCGGTACTGGCAATCGTCGGAGAGAAATCGGCATGCTGGTCATTGCCACAATTTTTATTACCAGAACCATCGGTTATCAGAAACCAGATTGCCGTCTTTGTAGTGTTGACTGGAATATCAACATAACCACCAAACGAATCCGCGTTTGTCATCATAAAACGATCTGTAATCCACGTCTGGCTAGGCACCAGCGGACCATCCCATGAATACACGCCCCATTGCACAGTGTCGTGCTGGGCGCGGTGGTAATGCATACGCATGATGCCCGCTGCTGGCGCGGGGGCGGACGCTGCAGGCTGACCCAATTTTGCGGTCGCCTGTATCGATAAAGCTGGATTGCCGTTTGCGACATTGACAGAAAGAGTAGCCGCGCTAACAGCCGTGTTTTGATTAGACGTGGTGTTGGCAGAAGGCTCATTGCTACCACCGCACGCACTCAGTAATCCCAGACCAATCAAAGTAATAAACACCATCTTCAGACGATAGCTCAGACGACCGTTAAGACGGCAGTTCAGACGATCAATAACGCTGTTTTGCAACTGCATGACAGACTCCTTAATCAACAAAAAACAGAGAAAGATACGGATAAAGATACGGTGCCTTGGCAACAGCGTTGGCAAGCGCGTTGGTAAAAACAATGACAACAAAATCGTCATATAAAAAGTAACATTACTACTTAAAAATGAAATAATGCATCACCCCCAAGCGAGTAAGTGCCTTATGCGTAATGAAATAAACAACATTTGATAAAAGCTATGACAGCTGAGCAATGCTAGTCCAATTCCAGACTGACAGAAAATTCCAGCAGGAAAAGAAATACGACGATGCAATAGAGGATGTCTAGTTGTGGCCTGCGAGGTAAAAACAGCCATGGCGCGAACGCTGGATTACCTTGTCTCCTACTATTTTTAATTTACTATGTTTTATTTGTATTAATACTACATACGAATTTTATCCAAAGCAACCAGCAATTTTATGAGTATCGTATTCAGACCAAATTGATAGACTTTTGAGCGGAAAAATAGAAACAAAGAAATATCTGATCAAAGCCAGACGATGAGGCAATCCATCGAACCGAGGATTGGAAATTAGTAATGAGGGGGAGATGAGGGATTGCAGCTACTCAAAGCATTGATAGCAAGCAAAGATCAGTGCTAAAGATAAAGAGAAATAAATTAAGAGACTACAAATAATCCGCCATCATTATTGTCGTTAGCAATAGCAGCGCACTGTGTCTTAAGAGAGATATCTGAGGTATTCAGCTATTTATCTGGCTCGACAAAAGGCAATTCACCTATGCGTTTGCCTCGCCTTAATGCCGTATTGATTTTATCGATGATGCCGTCGTCTTTTTCTGCCAGGATGGCGAAATGGATATAGTCGATTGCAAGCGGCTTGCTGAGCACTTTAAACGTGATCCCTGCTGGCATGGGTGTATCGGGCGCGACCTCTGCCATGGTGGAGTTGATCAGCGCCTCCACCTTAGCCGGATCAGGACTACGATGACCGATCAGCATGACATCCGTCCTCTTGCTCAATAACTTTTTTAAGCGCGAAGGCAGCGAGAAAAGGTCTTCATCTATTCCGGCTAGCTTACTTTTATAACTATCAAATTCTTCGCCGTAGCTAGAGCCACGCACAATGCCAACCGTTTTGGTTTTTAAATCAGCGATACTCGCATACGGAAAAGTCATATCGCTTTGGGTCACCATCCAGATATAGTTGCCAAAAGCAGGGATAGAAAAATGCAAGGTCTGCATACGCTCTTTTGTCTTGGATAATCCAAAAGCCAGGCCCTCTCCTTCAGCCAGTCTTTGTAGTAAGCGGTTCCAGGGATAACGGTGCGGATCGAAGTTGATATTTAAATCTTGTTCGACATAATTGAGGGTGTTGATAAAGGGTTCGTTGAGCGGCACCTGCGCATTTTTTTCAACATTCGACTCGGCCAATAGAATGATAACTTTGCGCTTCTCGGTGCTTGCTGCAGCCCATGCCAAAGTCGGCAGCGAGAGTAATACAAACGAGAGCAATTTTCGTCTCATATTGGCCTGCAAACTCAACAGTCTGGTCATAGTCATTCTCCCGCTTGGCTGTTCCTGCTAAAAACCGAACCTGGCGCTGCAGTACAGAATCGGCGCTACCCGCGCCTCTTAAATGTAATTTTATTCTACGCCGAAATCACGCAAAACCATCTGTATCACGGTTTTCTTTTGACACTAGCCCCCGCTTTTTAGCTATAGTGCCGCATCTCTCGTCAATCATATTTTCCTGCGCATGTCTTCTATATTTTCGTTCACTACTTCTAAGCTGACCGCTTCTAAGCTCACTATTTCTAGTCTGACGCTTTGCGCGCTAACGTCCTCAGCAATTGTCGCAGCTCAGGCGGCTGAAAATACGGTTGCTCCCACCGTCACCAACAAAGATCCGGTACAAAGTGTCGAGGTGCGCGGCGTCAGCACCGTATTAGATGAACGCAAACAGGCAACCGCCAGCAAAGCCATCATCAATCAGGAGGACATCGCCCGCTACGGCGACAGCAACCTGAGTGATGTTTTAAAACGGGTACCGGGCTTGGGATTTAGCAGCACCGGTGCGCTACAAATGCGCGGCTTAGGCAGTGGCTACACTCAAATTTTACTCAATGGCGAGCCAACGCCGCAAGGTTTTCTGGTGGACAGCATTGCACCAGATTTGATTGAACGGATCGAGGTATTGCGCAGCGCGACAGCGGAATACAGCACGCAGGCGATTGCGGGGACGATTAATATCATCCTGAAAAACAATGTCAAAAAGCCGCAGCATGATCTAAAGATTGGCGTTGCTGATACTGGCAGTAAGAGCAATGGCAAAATCTCACCGAATATCTCATTGCAAATCGCCGATCGTATTGGTCCGCTGGCGTACACCATCGCAGGTGCGCTGCAACGTCAACAGCGCAATACGCCTTCCACCCAGGATGAGGTCGGTACCGATCAAAACGGCAACATCAATTTATTGCGACATGCCCAGCTGGAAGAACGTTTTACGAAAGATGAATTTAGCTTTGCACCAAGGCTGATCTGGACGTTTTCTGACGACGATACACTCACATCACAAAGCTTTTTGACCAGTAGCCGCATCAACAATGTTAAAGAGCGGCATGAGACCAGCGTACTCAATACGCTATCCGATTTCCCCAACAACGTCGGCAGCTGGGATGCTTATACCAATGCCTTACGCAGCGATCTGAACTGGCGACGCAAGTTATCGGATAGCGCCAAGATAGAAATGACCTTAGGCGTTAACCTGAGCCATCGCCACACTTATTTTGACTTTGAGGGCATGTCCTTAGCGCAGACTTTGTTAGAACGCCATCAAGTGGTGTCTGGCGTGAACGATCAGATTGCGACTTTTAGCGGCAAATATACCGCGCCCTACATCGACAAACATGCGTTGGTGCTGGGCTGGGATGGCAGTCTGATACGCCGCGATGAAAATCGGATTGAACATATCAGCGACGGGCTAGGCAATGACGCTGCCGATAGTAACGAAGCCTACCAATCCAAGGTCAAACGACTTGCCTTGTTTGCGCAAGATGAATGGGATATCAGTAATCAACTCAGTGCTTCACTGGGCTTGCGCTGGGAAGGTTTGCAAACGACCACTGATGGCAATGTGTTGAGTCCAGTGCACAACCAATCCAGCGTCTTAAGCCCTCTATTGCAAAGCGTATGGAAGCTCGATGGCGACCCTACTAATCCTAAGCAAACACAGCAATTCAGGCTGGCACTCACGCGCACGTATAAAGCACCGACCACCACTAATCTGATTCCACGTCGCTACACCGTCGATAACAACAACAGCGCAGTCAATCCAGATAATCAAGGCAATCCGCAACTGCGTCCTGAACTGGCATGGGGACTGGATGCGACGTTTGAACAGTATTTTGGGCAAGGCGGTTTGTTCAGCGCCAACGTGTTTGCACGCAAGATTGATGATGTGATTCTGGACAAAGTATCGCAACAAAATGGCGTCTGGACCAGCATCCCCACCAATAGCGGCAAAGCCCAGGTGCATGGCATAGAACTGGAACTTAAATTGCCATTACAAAGTGTGATGAGCAAGGCGCCCGCGATTGAACTGCGCGCCAATGTAAACCGTAACTGGTCTAGCGTTGATCAAATTCCCGGTCCAGACAACCGGCTAGATCAGCAAACCCCGCTCAGCGCCAATCTGGCGATGGATTACAAGTGGGATCAGCAACTCACCTTAGGTGGTAATCTGGGCTATCAACGTGGCGGCCACATCCGCACC
Source organism: Undibacterium sp. GrIS 1.8 (assembly GCF_040544445.1). Taxonomy (NCBI): domain Bacteria; kingdom Pseudomonadati; phylum Pseudomonadota; class Betaproteobacteria; order Burkholderiales; family Oxalobacteraceae; genus Undibacterium; species Undibacterium sp. GrIS 1.8. The sequence continues at coordinate 89,507 of NZ_JBEONQ010000002.1, forward strand.
TCGCAAACCCTGAGCGGCTTTACCGGCAACTTGCGCACGCTGGATTGTTATGCGGTCTGGAGTCTGGCAAAACAGACGCAACTACGACTCTCGCTGACCAACTTATTCCCGCAAAATAAACTCGATGTCGAAAACTATCAGGACAGCCAAAGTGGACGCCAGTTATCGACGACGACATCGGGCTTAAGCAGCGTGAAGCTGACCTTAGAACAGGCGTTTTAAGATGCGTACGCTTGCCTAGAATTGGAATCGGAACGGGAGTGCGTTGATAATACGCTGGTCATAAGCTGATAAAAAATTGGGGAGATATTGATTTGGCACCGCATCAGTAAAATGCGCCGAAATTCAATATACTCCCCATTATTTTTACTCAATATGGCTTATAGACCAAGCTTTATATGGACAACTTAAATATACATATCACCAGTATATTTTTTCAAGATATAGGTTTTCTTAAAATTCTTCCCATTCGTCGGTCTTGGTAGTCTCTGCATTCTTCTGCTCACTGGCTTTCTTTCCGCTTAAGGCAGGACGCTTCAGTGCAGGATTTGCTTTGGCGGCATTTGGGCTGGCGGGGCTGACAGTTCGGGCTACTGGCTTGGGTGCTGACTTGACTGGGACATTCAAGCTAGCGGAACCAGCGCCGATGCCATTGATTTTAAACACGCTCACGACTTGTAAAAGATTCTGCGCCTGATCTTGCATAGACGCGGCGGCGGCGGCGGCTTGCTCTACCAATGCGGCGTTTTGTTGTGTGGTCTCATCAATCTCGGTAATGGCAATATTGATCTGATCAATGCCAGCGGTTTGCTCTTGGGTGGCGGCGCTGATTTCGCTCACGACGTCGCTCACACGCTTGACGCTCTCTACGATTTCTTGAATAGTTTTACCGGCTTGATCCACTAGTTTAGAGCCTGCCTCGACTTTTTCTACAGAGTTGTCAATCAGAGATTTAATCTCTTTGGCGGCAGAGGCGCTGCGCTGTGCGAGATTGCGTACTTCTGACGCTACTACCGCAAATCCACGACCTTGCTCGCCTGCTCTGGCAGCTTCTACCGCTGCGTTGAGTGCCAGGATATTGGTTTGGAAAGCGATGCTGTCTATCACGCCGATGATGTCGACGATTTTTTTAGAAGAGTCGTTAATGTCGCTCATAGTGTGGATGACTTGTGACACGACATTGCCACCTTTAATCGCCACCTCGGAGGCGGATACGGCGAGCTGGTTTGCCTGACGTGCGTTGTCTGCATTTTGTTTGACGGTGCTGGTCAACTCCTCCATTGAGGAGGCAGTTTCTTCTAATGAGCCGGCTTGCTGTTCTGTGCGGGAGGACAGATCGAGGTTGCCAGTCGCAATTTCGGTCGAGGCAGCGGTAATCATGTCGGTGCCGGTGCGTACCTCGCCGACGATATTTTTTAAACTGTCGCTCATATCTTTAAGCGCCTGTAGCAGCTTGCCGGCTTCGTCATTAGAGGTAACTTTGATGTCGGTCGTCAGATCACCGGCGGCGACAGTTTCTGAAATTTTGATCGCCTCCATCAGAGAACTGATAATTTTTTTCGTGATGAAAAGTCCCATCAATATGATGGCGATGATTGCCAATATGGCGATAGTGGCAGACGCCATGTTGGCAGTTTTTAGCGTAGAAGCGCCATCATCAGCGACCTGGGTACTGAAATCGATATTAAATTTTGAATGCTCATCTAAAGCGCTATAGAGTTTTTTGATGACGGTGCCGACATTCAAAAGTAACAGGTCTCTTGCCTCATCACCTTTGCCGATTTTTGCTAATTCCAATGCTTTTTCTCGCAAAATATTGTAGTCCTTGAAAGCGACACGATCTGCTTCCAGTAATGCCTGATCTTTCTCGTTGGAGATGTCTTCTTTTTCATATTTAGCAAAAGTAGCAATGACTTTGTTGTAGTCCGCAGCCATACTTTTTTCAAAGTCAGCTCGCTGCGCGGCGTCGTTCGTCGCAATGAACTGCCAGACTTCCAGTTGTAATTTCATGATGGCGTTATTAGCCACATTTAAATCATTAATGCTCGGTATCGCATTAATGTTGCCGTAATTAGTCGCGGTATAAACTTTATTCATTTGAAATATGCCAAAACCAGCCAGTCCCGCCAAACCTAAGAACGCAGAAAAAATCAATAGATATAAGCGTTGCGCGATAGTCATTTTGTTTTTCCTTTAGTGGTGGGCCATTAGGTAAATCAATTTAGGTGGCACTGGAAATTACTGAGGCTAGGCCTACTAAAGAAGTAATCTACCTGAAATTATCTTTATTTAAAACCAAGTGAGCGATATAAAAATTGAACTGGGCAAAATTTAAAAAAATCCATTTTTATTGTCGCTTAACTTGGTTGGCAAATATTGCGTATGCGTCAATATTGCAACAGCTTCCAAAACAATTCTACTGGAGCGACCTATTGTGATTTTTTTACATAAGGGCTCAAGATCGCTTCAGGTTAATGTTTTAGGCTAAATCAGAAGCCTCGTTGTACACTCCGATGCGATACCACCGAGTTCATTTTGGAGACGAAGATGCACCTTGCGCGCTACCTCACCCTGATTACTGTCAGCTTTGTATTTTTGTTGTCGATCTTGTTGATCGATTTGTTCCATACCGGTTGGTGGCTGCTGATATTGTCCGGCGCACTGACTGCGGTTGGGATTGCCGATCTGGTACAAACCAAACGCTCGATCTTGCGCAACTATCCGATCATTGCGCACTTCCGTTTTATCTTCGAGGCGATCCGTCCGGAAATACGTCAGTATTTTTTGGAAGAAGATAGCGCTGCCAATCCGTTCTCACGCAACCAGCGTTCTATCGTTTATCAAAGGGCAAAACAAGATTTAGATAAGCGCCCTTTTGGTACACAACTCGATCTGTATCAGGCTGGTTATGAATGGATCAATCACTCCATCGCGCCGAGCAAAGTCGGCTCTTACGATTTTCGTATCACCATCGGTGCCGATCGCTTGCAGCCGTATTCGGCTAGCGTCTTTAATATCTCGGCCATGAGTTTTGGTGCCTTGTCTGCCAATGCAATCCGCGCTTTAAATCAAGGTGCGCAAAAAGGCGGATTTATGCATGACACAGGTGAAGGTAGTATCAGCCGCTATCATCGCCCAGCAGACAACAATGATCCGGGCGGCGATTTGGTGTGGGAAATTGGTTCGGGTTATTTTGGCTGTCGCAACGAGCATGGTAGTTTTTCGGAAGAACGCTTTGTCGCCAGTGCCACGCTGCCGCAAGTCAAAATGATAGAGCTGAAATTGTCGCAAGGTGCCAAGCCCGGGCATGGCGGCTTGCTCCCCGGCGCTAAAGTAACGATAGAAATTGCCGAGGCACGCGGTGTGCCTGCCGGTACGGATTGCGTATCGCCAGCCTCGCACTCCGCTTTTTCTACACCGACCGAGATGCTGTATTTCATCGATAAGTTACGCAATTTATCTGGCGGAAAACCGACTGGTTTTAAATTTGCCGTCGGCCATCCTTGGGAATTTTTTGGGATTGTAAAGGCGATGCTGGCAACTGGCATCACACCAGACTTTATTGTAGTAGATGGCGGTGAAGGCGGGACAGGCGCAGCGCCAATTGAGTTCACCGATCATGTCGGCGTACCTTTACAAGAGGCGCTGCTATTGGTGCACAACACGCTGGTCGGCACCAACTTGCGCGACAAAATTAAAATCGGTGCCTCCGGCAAAATCATCACCGCATTTGATATTGCGCGGACTTTGGCGCTGGGTGCTGACTGGTGCAATTCTGCCCGCGGCTTTATGTTTGCGCTGGGTTGCATTCAGTCCCAAAGCTGTCATACCGACCGCTGCCCTACGGGTGTAGCCACCCAAGATCCACTGCGCCAACGTGCCTTGTTTGTGCCGGACAAGGCAGAACGTGTAATGCATTTCCATCAAAATACTCTAAAAGCCTTGGCAGAACTGATCGCGGCAACAGGATTAAATCATCCCTCCGAATTACGTCCGTATCATTTGGTACGCAGGGTGTCGTCCGATCAGGTCAAACTGGTATCAGCGCTACTGCCTTACTTAAACCCAGGCGATCTGTTGGATGAGTCCCGTCTGAGCGAGCGGCCAGAAGTCTTTGCCACCTACTGGCCACTGGCGCAGGCGGAGTCGTTTCATCCTATTAAATAAATATACTCCCCTGTTTTTATAGAAAATATGGCTTATTCTCCAGATATTCTGTGGACATCCTAAGTATACATATGACAGTATATTTAGGATGTCCGATTAATGCGATGAAAACAAAGCTTGTCGATCAAGCAAATAATTAATATTATTTTTCATATATTAAAAATTTAAGAATAAAATTCTGCTAACTTTAGTTAGAATCGTTAGTATCTAAATTTTATTTGCTTTAAATTTGATTAAGACCAAAATTTTGGCTTTGTTTGATCTCTCAACCAGAGAAACACAAATTTGACCGAATCTATCTCTTTACAATTTAAATCGACGAAATTACATTGATCTTCCACTCCCTAAAAATATAACCGCCGACTATGAACCGTCCTGACACTCAAGCACTAGGTGGTACTGTTAATACCCGCATCGGCAAGGTGTATATGCATTTATCTAAATCGCATAGAAAAACTGCTGATTATGTATTGTCGAATGTGTTTCGCTCAGCGACGATGTCGATTGATGAACTGGCTAACGCGGTTGGGATTTCGGTAGCAACAGCCAACCGTTTTGCACGTGCTTTGGGGTTTGATGGTTATCCGCAATTTCGCTCGGAACTGGTATACGGTTTTGAAGCCATGCTGGCACCGATTGATAATCTGCGTAACGAAGTGCAGCGCCCAGCCACCAGCACCGAAGTCATCGCCAGATCGCTCAATGAAGACATCAGTAATCTGGAAACCACGCGCCGCGCTTTAGTGCCTGAAATGTGTAATCAGGCAGTCAAAATGATTACCAATGCCGAGCGTATTTACATCGTCGGTTACGGCGCCAGCGCCTTCCTCGGCGGCTTGATGGCACATGGACTAGAACCATTTTGTAAAACGATCCAATGCACGATTGGCTCTGGCGGCCCATCCCACGTGGCACGCCAACTATTTAAATACACTGAGCGCGATCTGGTAATCGGCATCACCTTCCCGCGCTATGCAGAAGACGTCATTACGCTGCTACAACAAGTGCGCGAAAAGGGTGTTCCGATTTTAGGATTAACCGATGCACCACGCTCGCCGCTGGCATCTATCGCCAACCTGACATTGTTTGCGCAAACTACCCGCCAGCTATCACCCAACTCCGAAGGTGCCGCCCTCTGCCTGATCGAAGCAATTTGCAGCGCCGTCGCACACCAATCAAAATCCCCAGTGCATGCCGCATCGGAGATGACTAAATTTATGCTGCCGTGGATGTATCAAGAACCACAAGCATCAGTACGCAAGCCTAGTATTAGTGCGGACGAGCCAGCCAAAGATGCGACTAAACATCTGGCTTAATTTAAGTAAATATATTGGGTCCTTGCATCAACTGAAGGATATGACTACCGGATGTTTCTGGCTCGTCGCTTTTTAATCCAGATCAATACGCCGGTGACGCTTAGCATCGCTACGACCAGCCCCATGATCGAGATAAAGATGCGTCCACTCAGGCCCAAGATGCGACCGGAATGTAATGGGAATTGCGCTTGCAGGAAGATGTCTCCCGCACTGCCACTACCGGGGATTCTCGCTCCGGCTGAATGACCGTCGCTGCCATCAAAATACAGCCAGGCATTACCCAGGCCGCCATCGCCATGATCGTTTCCGGCTTCAAAAAATCCAACCCCATAAACGCCAAAAGCAGGCGAATAAAATACACCGCCCGCTGGCAAAGTCCAGCCTCGCTGTTGCGCCTCGGTTTGGGCTAGTTGCATGACTTGTTCGCGGCTGAGCACTGGCAACACGGGGCGATCTGGCGCTTGTGGTACACGCGTCGCAAAAACGTCTCCACTCAGGGGTGAAAACAACTGTACAAGCGGACGAACCACCTGGCTGTTGAGATTCATCGATACCGAGGTAATCGCGAGCACCAGTAACAGCAACCAGACCCAAACGCCGCCAGAGCGGTGTAAATCAAAATTCAGTTTGTGTCCGCCTTGCCGACAGCGAAACGCCAGTGATTTGCGCCAGCTGCGCCAGTTTGGAAAAGACAAGTAAAGCGCAATAAAACAATCCAGCACCCACACCATGCCTATGATGCCCATCAGCCAGATACCTAGCTCTATACCTCCGACATTGGGAATGTGCATGGTGTAGTGCAGTTTGTATAAAAATGGCAGGAGGTTTTCCCGGCTCAGCGAAATCTCTCCCCATTGACGCTTGCCTTGTATTTCGCCACTGACCGGATCAACCGCAATCTGATTAAAACCGAGTTCATACGGCTTGCCAGTGACAGGATTAATTTTGCCTTCTACCGACATCTGTACGGTATGTCCTGGCTCTGCCTCATTCAATACATACGTCACCCAGATTGCAGGATCGCCAGCCTCTACCCTATTTGCCAGTTCCAATCCCGACAACATTTTTGCACCGTCGTTTTTCTCCGCGCTACGGGCGTGAAATAATTGCGGATTGAGCAAGGCATCCAGCTCATGATCCCATGAGATAAAAGCACCCGTCAGGCCAGAAATAAATAAAAAAATTGCCACCGCCAGTCCAAACCAGCGGTGCAATAGTACAAACAAAGGTCGCATGAACATGGCGTTAGTATGAGTCGCTATATGAGTAACTATATGAGTCGCTATATGAGTAACTATATGAGTAACTATATGAGTCCCGATTGACTCAATATTTCCAGTTAATCGCTACACTGCCGTTGAGCGGCGCGGCGTAATAACCCTGACTCCAGTACAAACTGGTCAGATATTGTTGATTGCCGATATTATTCAAGTTGGCAGAAATGCTCAGCTTAGGGCTCACGTCGTAACGCGCCATCAGATTGACAACGGCATAGCTAGCCTGACGAATCACAATGCCTGCACCTTCATCCCGGAAAGTATCTGCTTGCCAATTCATGCTGGTACCAATTTTTGCCTGTGTCAGGAAAGGCAGTTGATAGGTGCTTGATACACGGAATAATTTTCTCGGCACATAGGTTTTGACATCCTGCCCATCGCTACCTTTGAGCGTCAATTGTGTGTAGCCTGCACTGACTTGCCATCCCTTGGCAATCTCACCAGACGCATCCAGCTCCAGCCCTTGTGACTCGGCATCAATCCCTTTATAGTAGGCTTTAGTACCGATATAGCCCGCCTGCTCCGCTGCATTGTTTTGCTGCGTCTTGAAGAGCGCGGCAGATAGATTAAGTTTGCGATCAAACAACTCGGTTTTAAATCCAAGCTCATCACTCTTGCCCTTGACTGGATCGAGGGTCTTACCATTGATATCAATTTCGCTTTGTGGATTAAAAATTTCTGTATGGCTGGCATAGATCGATGCGTTCGGCGCGATGTCATACACCACGCCAAAATAAGGCGTCGTGTTACGGGCAGATTTTTGACTGCTGACGCCATAAGCAAATCCCGTGCTATCGGCTTTGGTGACATTGACACCGGCTATGAGCTTAAATTGATCTGCCAGATTGATGCGCGACGCGAGGAAAACCGTTTGCTGCTTATCTTCATAAGCACTGCCCTCAATCGAGGCATTAAAAGCAGGCTCAGGATAATTGCCAGTCCAGTTGCTGATATCAGGTAAGGCCGTTCCAATCCCTACCCCATAATGCGATATATCATCCATCTTCGATTTAGACCAGTTGACACCAAAACTGAGGTCATGCTGACGTCCCGCAAAATTGAACTTGCCCGACGCTGCCACATCAAACAATGTCTGCGTATTGTCCGAGTTATACAAAGATGGGTAGCTATACAAACCCAATCCGGTGCTGCGATCCGGCGTGCCATAAACGTAAAACAGCTTAGAATCTGCGGTCGATTTATTACGGCTGAATGCCGCCTTAATTTTCCAGTCATTATTCAACTGATGACTGAGCTCCACAAAGCTACGGTCGTCCTGTGTCAGCCAACGCGACCAGTCTGCCGCGGTGCTGGTAGAAATCCGGTAATTCGTCGGGCTGCCATCGGTGTAATACAAAGGCAATGCACCCCACATACCGCCTTTTGCATCACTCTTTTGATAAGAATGGCCAATACTTAATACCGTCGTATCGCCCAGATTGGCCTCAACAATGCCATAAAAAACCGTCTTCTCCGGCGAGTAACGATCTAGGTAAGAATCACCCGCCTGCTTTGCCACAACAAAGCGGCCAGCCACTGTACCAGCGGCATTCAACGCACCGGAAATATCTGCATCCACACGGCGCGTATTCCACGATCCCAGCGTTAAACCCGTCGATGCCTGGAACTGGTATGTCGGATGCTTACGAATAAAGTTGACCGTCGCAGATGGATTACCTGTTGCCGACATCAAACCATTTGCGCCACGCACAATATCGATACGATCATAGATCGCAGTATCGATATCCCCCGTCACATTGCCGGAAGTGAATGGCACGCCTATTCCATCGTATTGGAAATTGGTGATATCAAAACCACGCGCCATGTAATAGGTGCGATCGGTTTCTACTTTTTCTACTGACACACCAGTCGTGTTGCCAAGCACATCGTTGATATTGACTTGCTTAAAGTCATCCATTTTGGCGCGTGTAACAACTGAGACGGATTGCGGAGTTTCGCGCAAAGTTAAATCAAGTCTGGTCGCCGAATTACTTTTACGTGCTGTGTACGCACCGGTTTTCTCTGTACTTTGCTCGTTGCCTGAAACCCCTTTAACCACAACTTCGGGCAATTCCGTTACTGGATTACCAGCATCTGCTATCTCACCGGAAAAGGCGATCGCCGGGTAAGTCAGCGCCATCGCCGTCGATAGAGCAAGTGATAGTGGTTTCAAGCTAAATAAGTTTTGATGTGCAAAAGAAGACAAATAGCGAACTTTACGAGCTTTATCAAACATAAGAAATTCCTACAAAAGTAAAAAAATATGTTCCGCATTGTACGTAGATCAAATATTAATTGTAAACGATAATGAGAACGATTATCATTTAATAATGATATTAATATTACAAAACGACAAGGGAACAACATGCAACGTAGGACATTCTTAAAAACCAGTGCAATAGTGAGTTCTTCACTCTGGTTAAGTGGTTGTGGTGGCGGTGACAGCGACGAAACCGTATCGGTCGCAAACTCCTATAAGCAAACTAATCTGGTTGCCAACTCGGCTAAATACGCGCCGCAAATTGTCGAGCCAGAGCTGGTTGACGCCTGGGGTCTTGCTATTCGCCCGGCGGGTGCGGGTGGTCATTTCTGGGTTACTGGCATGGGTAACTCCTTCGAATATCTAGGTGATGTAGGCGGCAAACCCCTAATGACGGATAGCTTAAAAAAAGTTGCCCTACCCGCATCAGGCGAAAATGGTGGCGCAGGTAATGGCGTCGTCTTCAATGGCGGCAACAATTTTGTGATTACCCAAGATCATCCCAATGGCGCAATTACAGGCCCGGCCAAATTCATTTTTGTGTCCGACAACGGTGTCTTATCTGCCTGGACAGAGCGCAAATTAACAGATGGCAGCTTTGATCGCTCAGGTGACGCGCTGACTATGGTTGACTACGGCGATCAAGGTAGTTCTTTCTTTGGTTTGGCGATCAATCCAGCAGAAGATCAATTGTTCGTCGTCGATTTTGGTGCCAATCCCACCCCGACAATCCGTATTTTCAACACCAGCTTCCAGGAAGAAGCATTGGGCGGTCGTTTTGCCAATCCGTTTATTGCAACAAGTGGTTTTAAGGTCGGCGATCTGGTGCCGTTTAATATTCAAACGGTGACATATGCAGGCAAGACCTCGGTATTCATCGCGTATGTCAACACCCAAGAAGATCCCGATAATAAAGGTGCGTTATTGCCTGCTGTAGAGAGTTCAGGACGCGGGCGTGGACGGCTGGTGGAGTACAGCGTCACAGGGCAACAAATTGCAGTCTGGGATGACCGCGGCGTGCTGAACGGCCCTTGGGCGGTGGTTGCAGCACCAGCAAATTTTGGTCCGTTCTCCAATCAACTCATCGTCGGTAATTTTTCCGACGGGACATTGGTTGGCTTTAATACGACGACTAAGCGCGCCACTGAATACATGCGAGATACCAAGGGCAATGTCATCAAAATACAAGGCTTGTGGAATATCTTGTTCGGTAACGGGCAGAGCCTGGGGGACAGTAATGCACTGTATTTCTCTGCGGGCCCCGCGGATGAAACCGACGGCCTATTCGGCTCCTTACGCTTTGCTGGCTGATCCCACACTCCTTTTAAATTCCCATATGAAAAATCTCCAACATAATTTGCGATCCTCGTCATTCACACTGATGGCATTCCTCGCAGGCAGTTTTTTAGTCACTCCAGCCGTTCACGCTGGTGAAGCAATCTTCACTAATACTTATTTGGCCGAAACTTTGCCAGCGGGTGCAAAAGAAGTAGAACAATGGGTCACATTCCGCACTAAACGCTCACAAGGTACTTATCAACTCACCCAGACTCGTACTGAATTTGAATACGGCGTGACTGACCGGTGGACTGTGTCGTTATATGCCAATGCTTACTCAGTCAAGGCGCAAAATAATAACTCGACGGCTTCGCGCAATAACTATACGACGGTAGGTGATGGCGATGAAGTCTCCGGCGGTGGGCCCGTAACTGCTGGCCCCTATGTACCTTTTGCCGAGTTATTGCCGCTGCCCTCCTCCTTATACAAAAAATCTGATTTTGAAAGTGTGTCTGTAGAGTCCATCTACCAATTTTTAAGTCCTTACAAAGATCGAATTGGTTTGGCCGGCTATGTAGAAGCAACATTAGGCGAGAAGACGGAAGAGCTAGAATTAAAACTGCTGCTACAAAAAAATCTGATGGAAGACGATCTGATTCTTGCCGCCAACGTGGCAGTCGAGTTGGAGCGCGAAAAATGGTCCGGGGTGAACGTAGATAAAGAAACTAAGCTCGAAATCAGCGGAGGAGCGTCGTATCGATTTGCACCTGGCTGGCGCGCTGGACTAGAGATCCGGAATGAAAGAGTATGGGAAGGTGACTATACATTCAGCAAAAGTAAACGTGATTATTCTGCCTGGTTTGCAGGCCCCAGTATTCACTACGCAGGAAAGAAATTCTTTGTCACGGCTGGTTACATGCAACAAATGCCTTGGGCAACAGCTTATTCCCTCGCCGCCAAGGATGAATTAGTTGATGGTCGCGTTTATAAATCTAGCGAACGTCATATAGTTCGCATTATGGGCGGGCTATCTTTTTAATTTTACTGACTTTTAAAGTTTACGGACTTTCAAAACGTATCTAAGCGTCAGCGTTTGTGAATCTTAGAACGCTGACGCGCGGAATAAACAATGAACACAATAGTGAAGCCAGTCCGGTCGCCCAAGCAATGGATACTACTACCAACCCTAGCAATAACCTCGATTGCTCAGCCTGCACATGCGGTGCAATATCACACTCAAGAGCAAGTACAGCATGTGTTATTTCCACTCGCCACTGAGTACAAAGAAAAAGGGTTTTTACTGACACAGGCGCAACGTAAAGCAATCGCAAACAATGCCAATGTTCGAGTGCGGGATTCACAAATACGTTTGTGGGAGGCGCATTCTGCGCAAGGCTTACAAGGCTACATTCTGATTGATGAAGTCACCGGCAAGCATGATGCAATTACCTATGCAGTTGCCATTTCTACTCAAGGGAAATTACTCGGTGTCGAAATTATGGACTATCGCGAACTGTACGGCGAACACGTTCGTGATCAACGTTGGCGCGCCCAGTTTGTTGGAAAAAGCGTCGCAGACCCCATTAAATTAGACGAGGATATTAAAAATATCAGCGGGGCAACCCTATCATGCAGTCATGTGACAGATGGCGTGCGCCGCTTGGTAGCAACGTTTGAAGTGGCGATTAAAACAAACGATCACGCAGGATAGGGATGCGACAAAATTACTTTACACTCGCGTAACCTTGGACTTACAGCGCAATCGACAAAATCAATTCATCCAGAACGGGACGCGCCCTGTCGGCTTTTTTATCGTTAATAATGGCAACAATAATCCATAGTTTGTCTTGCCTGTCTTTGACATAGCCAGCAATCGCTACCGCATCTTTTAAACTACCTGTTTTAATACGCGCCCTACCGTCTAACGCGCTGTCTCTCAGACGTTTGCGCATGGTGCCGTCAACCGCGACGATGGGAAAACTGCTCGCAAATTCCGGGAACCAATTGCTACGCGCCGCTACTTGCAATAAGTCAGCTAACTGTTTTGGACTTATTTTTTCTGCGCGGGATAAGCCAGAACCATTGTCAAGAATCAGACCCTCCGTACCAATACCCTGCCTTACAAACCACCGGCGTATATGTGCATCTGCCGCCTGCGCACTGGTTGCATAATTTTTAGCATCAGAAAACTCTACCCCCAAAGTCAGATATAGCAGACGTGCCATTAAATTATCTGATTGTTTGTTGACGATCTTGATGGTATCGGCGAGCGTTTCTGATTGACGCTCAACCAACACATTCGCAGTGGCTGGCGTTATACCCTCTTTGGCGTGGCCAATCCAGGTGCCGTCCAGCTCTTGCCACAATTGCCGGATCAGATGTTCGATATAGCGATTGCGATCAAGCAGATTGGTGTATTTGGTCGCTTTGCAATTACGTGGAAAACTTCCAGAAAACGTGATGCTAGTCGTATAGTTACTATCGGTTTCTACCGTAGGCGGCATCCAGGTATTGTCCCAACTAGCGCATGGCTTGTTGTCCAGACGTAGCTGATTTTTAATCACTACTTGAGCCATCGGAGGTGAGCTTTGTAGTTTGATGCTGTCTGTGCTGGACTCAATATCGAAGGTCGACAAATTGCCATTCACCAGCAACGCATCCGGTATCACGTTGTAATAGGTATCCGGTTTTTCATCGAATTGCACTGCATCGGTATCCGTACGGCTTGGCTGAAAATAATGGCGATCCAGCACAATATCACCGACGATATTGCGCAGGCCCTGCGACCGCAAACTACGCAACATAAATGCTAATTTATCCCAGGTAAAGTTGGGATCACCTCCGCCTCGCAGATAAATATCACCAAATAATCCACCATTTAAATCGCCTGGCAATCCACTTTGTTTGATCGGCGTCTCACTAAGAATTTGTGTTTTCCAGCGAAACGTCGGCCCCAATTCTTCCAGTGCGACAAGTGTCGTCACCAATTTGATGGTAGACGCCGGACTGACAGGCGTATCAGCAAATTGCGCCATCGCCGCCGGGCCGCCGCTGGCAGGCATTACGACAATACTTAGCGCAGTCGACGGTATTCCTGCTTTTTTTAAAGCAAGCTCCACCGCCATAGGCAAGGGACTTTGCGCCGCTGCAGAAATATAGAAAAAAGCGAGTGACGCTGCTACTAACTTGGAGATCGCATCAGGGCTAAATAATCGTGGCATCGAAAAACAAAAAGACTTTGGCATTGGCGGTAGTGGTGAACTGTGTTGGACTAACTTCGTGGACTAACTTCGTGGGCTTGCTTATTGGACTCACTTATCGGATTAGCTTATTTTTCAAAAAAATAAAACAAACTGCATCGGGTGATTAAACTCAAACATCAACATACATGGTGAGGCAGATTTCTCCTGCGTTTAGCAGAAATGCCGAGAAACAGATTCTACCTATACAAAGCTGACGGCTCCTTCCAATCATGGGGATTTTTTGATTCTGCTTGTAACAAGGCTTGGCAACTGTCCAGATGCATTGGGATAACACGTATGTAGAACTCCTGTGCCAAATAAAAAGGCAGCCATATCGGCTGCCTTTTTTATGTATAAAACCAACTAATTACTCAGCTGCAATCACCAAAGCAGCGGCATTAATGACGGCGGCAATGCGACCAACATCACGCAACTGTACGGCGGACATGCCTTCTTTTTTCAGCAATTCAAAATGTGATTTCACACAGAAATGACACTTGCCGACGATTGAGGCTGCCAGTGCGTACATTTCAAAACGGCGTTTATCTACGCCGCCATTGGTGGCGTAAGCATTCATGCGGAGTTGTGCCGGTTGGGTCTTCAAATCTGCATCGTCGGCCATCTCCAGGTAGGGATACCAGATATTGTTCATGCCCATCAAGGCAGATGCAGTCAGCGCTGCATTGAGTTCTTCTGGCGTAATCGCGCCACTGCCTTTGATTGTATCGATGATGAACTTGCTTTTTGCAGCAAATGCAGCGGCCAGAGCGACGCCGACTGCATCATTGCCTTCCAAACTGGAGCGGGCGATTGTGCCATCAATGTTCAGACGAATGTCTTTCGCATAATCGGGAATGGCATTTTTAATTAAATTAAGAAATTCCATAGTATTTTCCTATTATTCAATGATTTTAAAACCCGCCGCAGCGGGTTTTATTGATGATCGTGGACACAAAGACGTCCTCGCTCAAATTACAGTGTAGAACCGCCAACTGTACGATTGCATGGGCACAGCTCATCCGTTTGCAGACCATCCAAAATACGCAGGATTTCTGTAGGATTACGGCCAACGTTCAGATTGTTGACAGAAACGTGTTGAATGACATTGTCTGGATCGACGATGAAAGTAGCGCGCAAAGCAACGCCAGCATTAACATCACGTACGCCCAACATGTCTACCAAAGAACCTGTGGAATCGCCGAAAGAGTAGTGATTCAATTTATCCAGATCTTTGTGCTCACGGCGCCATGCCAATTTGCAGAATTCGTTATCAGTAGAACCGCCCAACAAAACCGCATCACGGTCAGCAAAGTCATTTGTCAGTTTGCCGAATTCAACGATTTCTGTCGGACATACAAATGTGAAATCTTTTGGATAGAAGTAGATGATTTTCCATTTACCTGGGAATGAAGCTTCAGTGATCGTTTCGAAAGCGGATACGCCGTTTTCTTCATGATGATTAAAACCTGGCTTAGCGGATGGTACGCTGAACGCGTCGAGTTTTTGACCTACAGTTTTCATAACTTTCTCCTGATTGGTAGTGAAAAAATGTCTAAACGAAGTGGTTTAGTCATGATGCGTTGCAGCATATCACTATGAAATTTAAACATCCAATAGATTTTAACTAAACATCAATTAGCTAAAACGTATGCAATATTAGACATGCTGCAAGACAGGCGCGTGACAATCTCTCGGCGTCAGCGCATTCATTGTTTCAGGCATTGGAAAAGAAATCACATCGATAATCGTTCAACTGACGCTGGCTTTAGATCAAGTTGCACTCACTTTATACTCACTTACAGCGCAGTCACCGCTATAATCCTCCATCTTATTTGCTTTGGTTGATTTATCGTGCCTGATCGTCTCGCCGTCTTATTACAATATTTACTGCCGAAAAAGGCGATTACCGAGTTTGGCAGCCATGTTGCCAATGCCAAAGCGGGTCGCATCACCACAGGCATTATTCGCTGGTTTGTTGGCAAGTACAAAGTGAATATGAGCGAGGCCGTCAATCCCGACATCAGCAGCTACGCTAGTTTCAATGAGTTTTTTACCCGCCCGCTGCGTGATGGCGTGCGTCCTATCGCCGACGCCACCTGGGTTTGTCCGGTGGATGGCACGATCAGTCAATTCGGACCAGTTGCGCAGGGGCAAATCTTCCAGGCGAAAGGTCACAGCTATTCTGCGACTGCGCTAGTCGGCGGGGATAGTCAATTAGCGGCTGCTTTCAACAAAGGGAGCTTCGCTACGATTTATCTCAGCCCGCGCGACTATCACCGGATTCATATGCCGTGCGACGGTCGCCTGACGCGCATGATTTATGTGCCGGGTGATTTGTTCTCTGTTAATCCGGTGATGGCAGCGGGTGTGCCTGGCCTGTTTGCGCGGAACGAACGAGTCGTCTGCGTATTTGAATCAGCCCATGGCGCGTTTATCCTGACCTTAGTCGGTGCAGCAATCACGGGCAGCATGTCCACCGTCTGGCATGGTGTGGTGAATCCGCCGCGAACCAAACAAGTGCGTGAGTGGACTTATGCAGATAAGAATATTCAATTCAAAAAAGGCGAAGAGATGGGACGCTTTTTGCTCGGTTCTACCGTGGTCTTATTGTTCCCGGAAAATGCGATTGAATTTAACTCTGACTGGCAATCTGCCGGCGCGGTGCATATGGGAGAAATGATGGGGAATAAGATCAGGGCATCAATCGATCCCATGTAGGACTATAAGGACTACAAGATGAAAGATGTAAATAAAAAACTCGTTCATGGGGTCAGCCCAGAACGAGTTTTTATTTTTAGTGGTTAAAATCGAGCAGTAAAACAATAAAAATCAATATACTCCCCTGGTATTTTCAATAAAATGCTTTATAGCCCAATGATTCTCTGGACGATTAAATATACTCACTAAGAGTATATTTATCAAAATGTAAAACTCCAGACCATCCTGCTAACGCTAAGCTACTCAAAACTCGTTAAACGCTTTCAACCATAATCACAAGACCTTAAAGAGCAGTCGCTTTGCCGGATGCCAGTGCATCCTGAATAATGCTGAGCATGCCAGGTACGGCAGCGTTGGCGGCAGCTTCTTCCTGGGTATTTAAGTTCTCCATCTTTTTCCCAAACGCATCCATTTGCTTACCCATGTCGTCCATCTGCTTGCCAATGGCATCCATCTTTTTGCCCGAGTCAGTCATAAACACCGACGCGGCCATTTTGATGCCCAAAGCGCCCATGCTTGCGCCTTGCGCGCCCATCTCCAGACCTAACTGCGTCATCTGGCCGCTATATAGATAAACGTCTCTAAGCGCATTGTTAGCGGCGGTCAATATGGCGGGATCTTGTACCAGATAAGTTTTGCCTGCTTGTTTAAACCAGAGGAAGTCGATTTTCTTCGATGACTTCAATTTTTCTACTCTTCTAACGTCGCTGGAATCGCAATAAAAGATCGAATCAACTCCAGCTGCGTTGCGCACCAAGGCAAAATTTAAATCGCTTTTTCTATGCTCGATATGGACATGCTTAGAAAGCAATTCTTTACTAATCGTGATGTTGACTGAAGGGCTACTAGAAGACTCGCTCGATGCAGCACAAGTCGCCTGGGAGTAAGCACATAAGCTGAAAGTAAGTGCGGCAATACTAAGTAACTGGCGGCACATGATGGCTCCTGAGAATGAAATTATTGTTGAAACTAAGGATGTGAATAAGACTAGCTAGTTGTTGAACACATAGTAACAAGCCATCAAAATTGATCGGAGCAGCATCCGACAAAATGTGGAATATGAGGCATAGAACGACAAAATATTGAGTTATTAATCAACATAGGACTTACGCCACCCCCTAAAGCATTACAGCGAATAGTCGTACCAAAGTACTGTCGTCATCGCTACGCCCTTGCTGGGACGATTTTGTGTAAGCCTTCAATAAATACAATGCTTGAGATAGGCAATCTCTTTAAAAAAGCTTGCAAATTCTCAATGGCTGGACAATAATCTAAACAAGAATTGTTCTCATTAATATTTGCGGAGGAAAAAATGGCTGAATTCTCTTATGCTGACCAAGCTGAAAACAACAGACTTGCATCTGCCCCCGCCAATGGCAACATCGGCACAGATGGCAAACAAATCGTCCGCCTGAAAAGTCGGGAACTCATGCATCAGATGCGTGAAGTCGAAATTGATCACGAAGGCAGAATTTATCGCTTACGTGTAACGCAGTTGAACAAATTGATCTTGACGGCGTAATTTAGTTATCAGGCAGTAGTAGATAGCTAACTCAGCATTTCAAGATTAATTCGATTTTAGCCAGCGATGCCGGATGACATGCAAAGCAAGCCAAGCAAACCTTACGAGGAGCGTTTGATGTCCAGCATAAATCCAGATTTTTTTGAGATTGCCAGCAAACCGGCCCAGCCAGAATTATTAGTCTCTGCCGTGTTGCACCTGATGTCGCATTACACGGTGAGTTCAGCACAAAATAAAGATGGCGGTGCGTGCCTGAAATTGGCATCAGTAATAGAACGACATTTAAAGGCGCTGGCAGAATTACCTGATCTGGCACCGGTATTAAAAGCCACTTGCCAGCAATTGTCAGAGCAATGGGCGGGCTTGGTTGAAAGAAGTTTGCCACCGCAAGGACGACTGAATTTGTTCACGCGTCTGGTGGCCGGCAGCAGATAGCAGATAAAAGAACTTTTTACCGACTTATTCGCAGAGAGTCAGATTTAGATTTAGTGCCACAGTTTGAACTTAGTAGATTCATTTTTACCATTTTTATTACCAGAGGTTTTCATGATCGTTTGTGTTTGCAATAACGTCTCTGAAAAGAAAGTACGCAATGCAGTGGCAGCGGGTTTAACTACGATGTCTGAGCTGCGCACGCATTTAGATGTTGGCACTTGCTGCGGCAAATGCGCCAGTTGCGCGCGCAGTATTCTGCGTGAATGCCAATCCTCTAGCGTGGTTTCTTCGATCAACAAAGCGCAACAACTACATCCAGTGCGCTTTCAGCCGCAGGCGCTGGCGGCTTAATATTTCTGCGGTAATGCGTAATTCCCAATTAAACGAGATATGAATGTTTAGCAATACCTCAACAATGGTTTCCATGGACTATTCCAATCCAAGTCAACGACCGCTCCATCGTATGTTGCCAATCCTTGGCATCGTATTGGCGCACCTCGGATTAATCTATGCGTTGAATGCAGGTTTGCTCAATAACGCGGTGCAGATTCTACCAAAAGAGCTGATGGTAAGCCTAGTGGCGACCAATGAGCCAGCACCGGAGCAACCGAAACCTAAAGTAAGCATGCCTAAACTCATGCCCTACCAAGCTGTTTTCGCGCCTACGCCTGAAGTGGTGGTAGCGACGAGTACGGCACCATCCGTTCAGACCACCAACATCCCTCCGGCGCAAGAACATACCCAAGTCGCGGTGGAGACCAGCACACCGGTCGCTCCGACGACACCTGCATTACCTAAAGTAGTCACCGGGGTGGAATATATACAAGCGCCGCAAGCCGATTACCCGCCACTGTCCAGAAGAATGGGAGAAGAAGGCAAAGTCGTTCTACGTGTTTTAGTGAACGAAAAAGGGCGTGCAGAAAAAGTGGAGATTCAAAAATCGTCAGGCTCCAATCGCCTTGACGAAGCAGCACGCGTCGCTATCTCGCGCGCCTTGTTTAAACCCTATGTAGAAGACGGCAAACCATTAATGATGCTGGCAACAGCCGTGATTAGCTTCTCACTAAACAGTTAATTTGCGCCGTCGCCTCGCGTCGGGTTTGCATCACGGCAAATCTGTTTAATGCCGATATTCATGCCAATATCCGCCAGCGCAATCTCCTACATATCCATATACTCCCCATTTTTTTTATAAAAACATCTTATCGTCCAAATAATATTTGGACAATTAAAATATACTCACCATGAGCATAATAAAATTCAGATTTTCTATTAGACTGCTATCACTTCGTAGCGACGTAAATGACATGCATCGTTCAAAGCTATACTTATTACTGTCACAATGAAAAATCTGGGTTAAAAAAATCAGAACTAGCGTACAAATGTTGTACATACGCTTATACTGCAAACTCCCGCAAACAAACTATTTCGAGGTCCCAATGAAAGGTGACGCCAAGGTTATTAAGCTGCTCAATGCGCAGCTAACCAATGAACTCAGCGCAATTAATCAATATTTTTTGCATGCGCGTATGTACAAGCATTGGGGTTTTGAAAAAATCGCCAAGAAGGAATATCAAGAATCGATTGGCGAAATGAAACATGCCGATAAATTGATAGACCGTATCCTGATGTTAGGTGGCCTGCCAAACTTACAAGCCTTGCACAAGCTGATGATAGGCGAGGACACGCCAGAGATGCTGCAATGTGATCTGAAGCTAGAAACTGCAGCACAAAAGACCGTTAAAGAAGGCATTGCAACTTGCGAATTAGGTGGCGATTATGTGTCGCGCGACTTATTTCAAATGATACTCGACGACACCGAGGAGCACATCGATTGGCTGGAGACTCAACAAGAATTGATCGAAAAAATTGGCCTGCAAAACTATCTGCAAGCGCAAATGCTGGACGCAGAGTAAGTTAGTTTTAATAAGTTATTTTTAGGATGTCTTATCGAAATTTGTCGACGGCAGACATTTTTAAAAATATAAAAAAAGGAGGTAGAAGCTTAAACGCTTTTACCTCCTTTTTTATACGTGTTTTTTAACGTAAGTTAGAAACTAGCTTACTGCGGCAATGACTCTTTAAATGACGGACGCTCCGACAACTTATCAAATAATTTCGCTAAGTTGGGATAATCACCGCGCCAGTCAATCTCTGGGAAGCGGAAACTTAACCAACCCAAGGTGCATGCAACGCTGATATCCGCTAGGGTCAAATGCGTACCAAGACAAAAAGGTGCATCACCCAAGCCCGTGGACATAGATTTTAAACCTTCTGTCACTTTGCTCATCTGGCGTGCAATCCAATCGGCGCTTTGCAAGGCTTCTGCCCGCTGCGTTTTTTCAAGACGGACCAAAATCGCTGCATCGGCAATACCATCCGCCACAGCCTCCCAGCATTTGACTTCAGCGCGCTCACGTCCATTGACCGGAATCAGCTTGCCGACAGGCGTCAGGGTATCGAGATATTCAACAATGACGCGCGAATCAAACATAGCGCCGCCATCTTCCATCAACAGGCAAGGTACTTTGCCCAGGGGATTAGATTGCTGGATTGTGGTGTCTGCTGCCCAGACATTTTCCAATACCAACGTGTAGTCGAGCTTTTTTTCCGCCATCACCACGCGGACTTTTCTTACATAGGGACTTCCGAGGGAACCAATCAGTTTCATAGGCACTTTGTGAATTTATTAGGCTAAATTATAGCATTGCGGTCTGTCTACACCCTCAAGGATGCAGATATACAGTGACTGCAAGACCAGTGTAATGAGTGCGGGCTAGTGGTAAAATCGGGCATTCTGCGCAAAAAATAGCAAAAATCCTTGAGAAATCTGCTGTTTCGGCACCAGAATGACAAAATTGGATCATATCGCCCAGCGCGTCATTTTGTTGTTTTTTGCGCAATGCAATTATCTATTTTTGACGATTCAACATCCTATTCTTCGCTTTTTCACCTAATCCGTTACTTCAATCCCAAAATCATGTCTCTTTCCACACTCTCTGCCCTTTCCCCGCTTGATGGCCGTTATGCAAGCAAGGTCAATGCGCTACGCGCCACTTTGTCCGAATCGGGTTTCATGCATCATCGCGTCAAAGTTGAGGTGTCTTGGTTACAAGCTTTGTCACAAGCAGGCTTTGCAGAAATTAAACCATTTTCGACCGCAGCCAATACATTGTTGGAAAAAATCGTCAGCGATTTCTCTGAAGAAGATGCAGCACGTATCAAGGCGATTGAAGCAATTACCAATCATGACGTGAAAGCGGTGGAATATTGGCTGAAAGAATCGGTAGGACTGCCATTACCAGACAGCTACGGCCATCTGCCAGTACGCGCGCTGGCCATTGATGCGGCAATCACACAGGAATTGAAAGCGGCAGCAGAATTTATCCATTTTGCCTGTACTTCAGAAGATATCAACAATACCTCGCACGGTATGATGCTCAAGAGTGCGCGTGACGGCGTCATGCTACCGGCATTGCAAAATCTGATCACACGATTAACAGTGTTAGCACATACCAACGCCGACGTGCCGATGTTATCTCGCACCCACGGCCAATCTGCCAGCCCGACCACATTAGGCAAGGAAATGGCAAACGTCGTAGCCCGCTTGCAACGCGCTGCGCAACGTATCGCCCAGGTAGAAATCCTTGGCAAAATGAATGGCGCGGTCGGCAACTACAACGCACATTTATCAGCCTACCCCAAGCATGACTGGGAAAGTTTTTCAAAAAACGTAATTGAGCAACGCCTAGGTCTGGTTTATAACCCTTACACCATTCAGATCGAACCGCATGACTACATGGCAGAAATGTTTGATGCCTTTGCACGCGCAAATACGATTTTGTTAGATTTAAATCGTGATATCTGGGGCTATATTTCGGTTGGTTATTTCAAGCAAAAAACCAAGGCAGGTGAAATTGGCTCATCCACCATGCCGCACAAAGTCAATCCGATTGATTTTGAAAATTCCGAGGGTAACTTAGGGTTAGCGAATGCACTACTCAAACATTTATCCGAAAAACTCCCGGTCTCGCGCTGGCAGCGTGACTTGACGGATTCCACCGTCCTGCGCAACATCGGCGTGGCACTTGGTTACACCTTACTCGCTTACGATAGCTGCCTGCGTGGCTTAAACAAGCTAGAAACCAACCACGAGCGTTTAGCCAGCGATCTGGATGCAACATGGGAAGTTCTAGCAGAGCCAGTGCAAACGGTGATGCGTCGTTATGGCGTAGAAAATCCTTACGAGCAATTGAAGGAATTGACACGCGGCAAAGGGATTTCTAAAGACGCTTTGCGGGCATTTGTTACCGGTCTGGCGATTCCACAAGAAGCCAAAGATTTGCTGTTAGAAATGACACCAGCAAATTACATTGGTATTGCTGCGAAATTGGCGAAAGCGATTTAGAAAATTACGACAAACGGCAAAAAAATGGCGCATTTGCAAAAGCAATGCGCCATTTTTTCATTTAATTTCTAAAACTATTTTTGAGATTTAAACGGAAACATCAACTGCTTAACATAGCCATCTGGCATATAGTCACCTTGCACACCGTATTTCTCCGGGAAACCCTTCTGCCCCTTAATCGCGGTACCAAAAATATGATCTAAAAACGCATAGTGTGCTGCGTAATTTCGATCAATCGCCACATCATCTGATGAGTGATGCCAGTGATGGAAGTCTGGGGTCACGATCAGATATTTAATTGGCCCCCAAGGCAAATGCACGTTGGCATGATTGAACACCGCCTGAAACCCTACCACGATGATGTAAGCATCCATCACGGTCTTCTCAAAGCCAAGTACATACAGCGCACCCAAGACACCGACACGCGTCACAATCAGCTCCAGGATGTGCTGACGGGAACCAGCTAACCAATCCATGGTTTTGGCTGAATGATGCACTGCATGGAAGCGCCATAAAAATGGAATCTCATGATAGGCGCGATGCGTCCAATATTGCACAAAATCTGCAGCCAAAATACATAGTAATAGTTGCGGTATAAAGTAAATCGACTGAATAAATCCACGCACAGAATCATGCGCCATCCAGCCAAACAAGCGATGAATCGCAAAGTTAACGGTCAACAAAGCCAGGCCAACGATAAAGTGATTCATCGCAAAATGTACCATGTCGGTCTGCCACTCACGACGGAAAATCATCTGCCCTCTGTATAAAGGGAAAAGCTTTTCAATCGCCACAAAAATCACTGTCGATCCGAGCAAATCTAAGATAAACCAATCCAAGCCAATATACGGTGTGTGATCTGGGAAATCAGCGACAGGAACATGCGAGCCACCGAGCGCAACTGCGATCAAAACCAATATCCCGGCGACCGCATTCAGGCCGCGTCGCTGCTTGAACAAGACATTTAACAAACTAATGACACCAGAAATAATCAAACCCGCAAACAAAATATGCCGGATCAGATCGGGAGAATATTGACGCCGCAATTCTGGCGTCGTCAGATATTGAGGAAAATGGAAAGCGATCACTCCCAGCAAGCTTAAAAACGCAATGCTCAGCGCGATGACGCCGCTCGCCAACCCTGTGCCAGGTTTTAAAGGACCGCTTTGATGCAGCAAATCCGTTGTCTCATTCACTGCACCACTCAGATTACTAATAACGGCTCTGGCAGGATCTACGATTGCTTTTTCAAGTGTCTTTGGCTTCATCTTTAAATTTACGCGTAATTATTTAATTAACAATATAGCCGGAATGATAAATGACACGCGTAATTATTTAATTAACAATATAGCCGGAATGATAAATGACTTAAGAAGTAAGGAGGAGAAAAATTTATAGAAAAAAAGTGGTTTGCCGACTAATCTACTCAAGATAATTGAAGCGTTCTGCACGTTCCGGTTTTTTTTGATATATTAGCTCCAATTTAGTTCTAGTCCGAACTAATTTCCATTACCATAATTGCTTTTTTAAACAGGGAACAGAAATGCAACGCTATAGCCGTCCTAGCATTCTCTTACACTGGCTAGTCGCCATTTTGATCATCGCGGCTTTTATTTTGGGCAATGTGATGGCAGACATGTCGTTTAGTCCGACCAAATTAAAATATTTTTCGTGGCATAAATGGTTGGGTGTCACCATCTTAGGTCTAGTTGCAATACGTTTATTGACGCGCCTCTTTAGCACTGTGCCAGCTTACCCAGACAGCATGCCAGGCTGGCAAAAAAAATCGGCCAGCGCCTTGCATGGTCTGCTGTACATATTGATGTTTGCCATTCCGTTGTCGGGTTACTTCTACACATCCGCTGCGGGCTACCCTGTGGTGTATTTAGGTTTAATCCAACTTCCCACGATTATTGGCCCTAACCCTGAACTCAAACCGATTTTGAAAGATCTGCATGAGATTTTGACGAAGATTTTATTCGTCGTATTTTGCTTACACGTAGCTGCAGCGTTTAAACATTTGATCATTAACAAAGACGGTATTTTCCAGCGCATGCTACCTGGCAAATAATATTTAATTTATCTAAAAATTTAGCAAATAAACATATAGAGGTAACACTGCTATGAGTATTTCTTTTTCTAAAAAGACCAAAATAATTACCGCAAGTCTTTTGCTTGCCGCCAGCTTGCCCGCCTTGGCGGCGATTGCAAAACTCGACAATGCAAAGAGCAAAGTCACCATTGTATTTAAGCAAATGAATGTCCCGGTCGATGCGCAATTTAAAAAATTCTCGGCGGCGATCGATTACAACACGGCAAAACCAGAAGCCTCTACCGCTACGGTCGATATTGATGTTGCCAGCTTTGATTTGGGTGATCCGCAGTACAACGCAGAAGTGCTTAAAAAAGAATGGTTTAACACCGCGCAATTTCCTAAAGCGGGTTTTGTCTCCACCAGTATGAAGGCTGGTGCCAATGGCGTGCTCAACGTCAGCGGCAAGCTCACCATCAAAGGCAAAACAACCGACATCAGCTTCCCTCTGACGGTAAAAAAAGAAGGTGCTAATCAAGTGTTTGATGGCAGTCTGCCGATCAAACGCCTCACCTACAATATTGGTGAAGGCGAATGGAAAGATACCGGCATGGTTGCCGATGAAGTAGTCATTAAGTTTCACGTAGTAACGCAATAAAATTGCGAAATTCTTATTGTATTGATCGTTAATATTGACAATTAATATTGACCACTAAGTTTGTCATTTCGCTTAGTATTTTTTAGAACAAGTTTTACGTTTTACGCAGTCTTATTACTCCCAAACCAGTATTTTTATTTAAGGACATCACCATGAAATTAAGCCAACTTGTCGCCGCAGCCTTAGTCGTTTGTGCCGCTCCCGCATTTGCAGATACCTACACGATCGATCCAAACCATACCTACCCAAGCTTTGAAGCAGACCATTTCGGCGGTCTGTCAGTATGGCGCGGCAAATTTGACAAATCCAGCGGCAAAATCACTCTGGATAAAGCAGCAAAAACAGGCGCAGTTGACATCACGATCGACACGACATCCATCGATTTCGGTCATGAGAAAATGAATGGTCATGCCAAATCAGCAGAGATGTTTAATGTAGAAAAATTCCCTACAGCGACATACAAAGGTACTGCTGTTAAATTCAACGGCGATACACCAGTCTCTGTACAAGGTGAATTTACATTGATGGGCGTAACTAAGCCACTGACTTTGACGATCAATAAGTTCAAATGCATCATGCATCCTATGTTGAAAAAAGAAGTCTGCGGTGCTGATGCATCAGCAGAATTCAAGCGTACTGATTTCGGTCTGAACTATGGTATCGCTTATGGCTTCGCACCAGAAGTTAAATTGTCGATCCAGGTTGAAGCAGTCAAAGACTAATTAGGTCAAAAAAATCAGATTGAATTTAAAAGAATTTGATCTGATGCCTTTGCTTTAATGTGGTCAGGCTGTATTGCCTGACCATATCTCACCTCAAAAATTTGCCACCATGGGAAAACGTTATCTACGCAGCATACGATTACTCGCTGAGTGTATGCAGGCGTTTGAACAGATATCTACCCACTACGTACGTCAATTCGGATTAACGCATTCTCAGTTCGACATCATTGCCACCCTCGGCAATACCCCTGGAATGTGCTGCAAGAGTCTCGCTACCAAAACTCTGATTACTAAAGGCACGTTAACGGGTGTGCTGGATCGCCTTGAGAAAAAGGGATTGGTCATACGTGAGCGTGGAGATCAGGACCGGCGTCAATTATTTGTCAAATTGAGCCCGGCGGGAGAAGCCGTATTTGAGGAAGTATTTCCCCAAATGGTGGAGAACGGAGCGCGGAGTTTTGCTGCTTACAGCGACCAGGATTTCGTGATGCTAGAGGCGGAACTACGGAAGTTTAAAGCCAGCTTGCATGCCGGTTTGAGTGACCTGCCCATCCCCCAAGATTGCTCATTGAGCGATCAGGTCAAATAATATACTCCCCAATAGTATAATTTATTGTCCATAGAATCATTGGGAAATAAGGCATATTTCTTAAAAATGAGGGGGAGTATTTTCCTTACACCTTATTTCCGTCAAAAAAACCGGTGACTACTATGTATTTTTTGTGCTGAATTGTGCTGAAAACCCATCCCAAAATCACCAATTTTTTTCGACTGTGCAACGGCTCAAATATGATCGCCAACAATCGGCCCAGTACCGCTAAACCGATCCAAGGCCAGATAAATCACAGGCGTGATGAATAAGGTAATCGCTTGCGAAAAAATCAAACCGCCGACTACCGCCAAGCCCAAAGGTTGACGTAATTCCGCACCGGCACCCAAGCCCAATGCAATCGGCAATGCGCCAACCAGCGCGGCCAAGGTGGTCATCATAATCGGGCGGAAACGCTGTACGCAGGCTTCACGAATCGCTTCTGGCGGCGTCATACCATGATGGCGTTGCGCGTCCAGCGCGAAGTCAATCATCATAATCGCGTTCTTTTTTACGATACCAATCAGCAGCAAAATACCGATCATCGCAATCAGCGTCAGATCTTGTCCAAACAACTGCAGCGTCAATAGCGCACCGACGGCAGCAGATGGCAAGCCAGCGAGAATTGTCAGCGGATGGATATAGCTTTCGTACAACACGCCCAGCAAGACATAGATCACCAATAGCGCGGCGACGATCAATACGACCTGCCCTGATTGCGAATTTTTGAATACCGCAGCATCACCGCCGTAGGTGGCAATAATGGATGCGGGTAATTTGATTTCATCACGGTATTGCTCAATTTTTTTCGTGGCAACACCCAGAGCGGCGCCAGGTGCAAGATTGAAAGAAATCGTCACCGCTTGCAACTGTCCGGCATGGTTAATTGAGGTCGGACCAACCGAACGCTTGATCGTCGCAAAACTCGATAAAGGCACCAGACCGCCGCCACTACTACGAATGTAGATGCCGTCTAAAGCACTCTCATCTTTTTTCTGATCCGGGGCAAACTCCATGATGACCTGATAGCTATCCACGCTGGTGTACATGGTCGATACCTGGCGCTCACCAAATGCACTATATAAACCGGAGCGGACGCTGTCCATATTCACACCCAGCGCATTGGCCCGGTCTCTATCTATCTTGAGTTCTGCCTGCAAACCCTTGAGTTGCGAATCGGTTGTGACATCCTTAAAAACAGGATCACCACGCAATTTGTCCTGCAACTTAATGGACCAGTCGCTCAACTCCCCGGCAGTAACGCTTTGCAAAATATATTGGTACTGGCTCTTACTTTGACGCCCGCCCAGTTGCAAATTTTGTGTAGGCCGCAAGAAGGTAGCAATACCTGCGACTTCACTTAACTTGCGGCGCAAACCTTCCACCACGAGCTTCATCGGTTTGCGCTGATCACGCGGTTTTAAGTTGACGAACATACGCCCGGTATTCTGCGAGCCACTACCACCATTAAACGATGCCACCGTCAGCACATTGGGGTCATCTCGTATAATTTTTGCGGCTCGGCCCTGCAATATCACCATCGCTGGAAAAGACGTATCCTCCGCGGCCTCGGTTTGCACGCTGATCTGTCCGATATCTTCTTCCGGGAAAAAACCTTTAGGGATCGTCGCAAACAAATACGCGGTTCCGGCAAAGGTAACTAAGGCAACCACCAGCACCAGGCCGCGATGACGCAAAGCCACATCCAAAGCACGCGAGTATGCGTTCAGAGAAGAGTTAAAGCCGTTTTCAAATACATGCAGCAAAGCGCCGATCAGTTTTGGCGGCTCTTTCATGTCATGTTCGCTTTTCAGAAAACGACTAGCCAGCATCGGCACCAGCGTTAACGAGACAAACGCAGAAGCGACGATTGCCAGCGATACGATGACCGCAAACTCGTGGAACAACTGACCAATCACGCCCGGCATAAAAAAGATAGGAATGAAGACCGCAATCAGTGAAGTTGAAATCGAGATAATCGTAAAACCGACTTCCCGCGATCCTTTCAATGCGGCTTTAAAGGGTTCTTCACCCGCCTCCACATGGCGCATGATGTTTTCCAACATCACAATCGCATCATCCACTACCAGCCCAACAGCCAGGGTCAGCCCCAACAGAGAAATATTGTCCAGCGTATAGCCAAAACCCCACAGCAAACTGATTGCACCAACCAAAGAAACAGGCAAAGACAGGGTCGGAATAATCGTCGCGACTAAACGACGTAAGAACAAGAAAATCACGATCACGACCAAAAAAATCGTGAGTATCAAAGTCAGATTGACATCATGCAATGCGTCGCGGATAGAGACCGAGCGATCATTCACTTGATTGATTTTGACTGAGGCTGGTAACTGCGCCTGAAAACCCGGCAACGCGGCTTTAATTGAATCAACTACTTTGACGGTGTTGGCATCGGTCTGACGCTGAATCGCTAAAGTGATGGAGCTTTCACCATTAAAATTAGCCGATGATTTAAAGGTTTCGTAACTGTCTTCAATCTTGGCGACATCATGCAAACGAACGACTTGCCCGCCTTTATTGCTGACGATCAGATTAGAAAAATCTGCTGCGCTTTGTAACTGGCGGTTAGCTAACAAGGTTAAGGTTTGTTTATCGCCGTCCAAAGTGCCGACGGGCGTGTTGGCGTTTGCCGCCTTGATACTGGCAGATAACTCATCCAGCGAAATATTCCGTGCAGCCAGTGCATCAGGCATCACCCTGACCCGTACTGCGTAACGCTTGATACCAAAAATATTCACTTGCGCCACGCCATCCAGCGTGGACAAGCTGGGAGAAATCAAATGCTCGGCATAGTTGGTTAACTCCGACAAACTCAGCGAAGGCGAAGTTAATGCCAAAATCAAAATCGGTGCATCGGCAGGATTGACTTTGCGGTAAGAGGGCAGCGTCGTCATTTCTACCGGTAATGAGCGTTGGGCGCGCAACAAGGCAGCTTGCACGTCTACCGAGGCGGCGTCAATGTTCCGATTTTGATCAAACTCTAAAGTCAGTGAGGTCGTGCCTAAAGTGTTGCTGGAACTGATGACAGACAAACCGGGGATGGTGGCAAATTGTTTTTCTAGTGGCAGCGCAACCGAGGTCGCCATGGTTTCTGGACTAGCACCGGGCAAGACTGCATTGACGCTAATCACTGGCGTGTCATAACTCGGCAAAGCGGCAATCGGAATAAACCGATATGCCAAAACACCCGCAACAACGATAGACAAGTTCAGCAATACCGTCATCACAGGACGGCGGATAAATAACTCCGACAAATTCATGATGCGCTCGCTGCTTGAGAAGCGGATTTTTCTGACTTGGCGTCTAACTTAGTTTCAGACTTAGTGTCTGACTTAGTGTCTGACTTAGTGTCTGACTTAGTGTCTGACTTCGTATCCATTTTAGGATTAGTCGTTTTGCTATCCGCTACACGCTCACGTATCAGATTGCCGGGACGCAGATTTTGTTTGCCATCCAAGACTACTTTAGCGCCGACTTCGATTCCAGTGACGACAGCATCCAGGGCTTCGGAGTACACCACTTTAACCGGGCGCAAGCTCACTTTATTATCAATATCAACCACATAGACCGCGCTGCCTTGCGCATTATTGACTACGGCATCGATCGGTATCACGATAGCGTCTTTAATCGTACGCACACTCAATCCGATATCCGCATAAGCGCCTGGCCACAACTTTAAATCACGGTTGTCAAACACGGCTTTGGCTTTAATCGTGCCGGATAAAGCATCTACTACGTTATCCACAAACTGCAAACGACCACGGTATTTTTCCGGGTGATCTGGCAATTGGGCAGTGACTGCATTCGGATTTTTCTGATCGTCTTTTTGATTCATCGCATCCAGTGCGTCCTGCAAATTTCTTTGTGGCAGCGGGAAGCTAATTGTGATCGGGTCCATCTGGGTAATCGTTACCAGTGCAGGTACCGTGGTGGTAGCTTGTACTAAGGAACCTGGATAGACACTGATCACGCCCGTACGCCCTGCGGCTGGGGCAACAATACGATCATAGGTCAGCGCTACTTTGGCCGCATTCACCGCGGCACGATCAGAAGCAATTACCGCAGCTTGTGCGTCTACTTGAGTCTGACTGGTATCGACCACACTTTGCGACACGAATTTTTTATCGAGTAAATCTTTGCTACGCGCCAGTTGTCGCTGATTGTCAGCCTGAGTTGCAAGGTCTTTATCCAGTTGCGCCTGCGCCTTTGCCAGATTGACTTCATCAGCACGGCTATCCAGAGTAAATAGCAAGTCGCCTGCTTTGACAAACTGCCCTTCCTTAATATGCACTTTGGTAACGGTACTGGTAATTTGAGGACGAATATCGACGGTGCTTAGCGCCGTAACAACGCCGTTGGCAGAGAGCTGCACTGGGTAATCACGCTTGATCGCCAGGGTGGTCGAGACACTGATAGGACGATTATTATCGGCACCTGCTTTGCTGGCTTTGTCACCTGCATCGGTTTTAGCGGCACTCCATTTGTAGTAGCCACCGGTAGCCAAACCAGCAACAACTAACACTGCAACGATCGTCTTTAATTTACTCATACTCTTTTACCTGGTGGGTAGGACAAAGCCAATAAAATTTAGCAGCTTGTTGATTGATTAATTAATTAGTCTATGGGTCTAGTGGGTTCGTACATTCAGTACATTTAGTGCAAAATTGCTTTCATCAATTCATCAGCGTTTACTATTTTTATCACATGAAAAATTGAACCAATTTGACCAGATTTTAAAGATGGTAATGCTATCAAAGAAAAAGCCAGCTCAAGAGCTGGCTTTACTATTTAATACTTTTCGTTACAAGCAACGCGGTTCATCACACTACTGCGCCGTCTGTGTCGTCTTTCTCTTTGATCGGCTTAATCAAGTCTTCACGTTTGACCCCCAGCCACATCGCAATCGCCGCTGCAACAAACACCGAAGAGTAAATACCGAAGCAAATACCAATCGTTAATGCAATGGCAAAATAGTGCAACGTCGTACCACCGATGAAGAGCATGGACAACACCATCATTTGCGTACAGCCGTGAGTAATAATGGTACGGGAGATCGTGCTTGTAATCGCATTGTCAATCACTTCTGTCACCGACATCTTGCGTTGCTTACGGAAGTTCTCACGAATACGATCAAAAATAACCACTGATTCATTCACCGAATAACCCAACACCGCCAACACCGCCGCCAAGACAGAGAGATTAAATTCCCATTGGAAGAAGGCAAAGAAGCCCAAAATAATCACCACGTCATGCAAGTTGGCGACAATCGCCGCGACCGCAAATTTCCATTCAAAACGAATCGCCAGATACGCGACTACGCCCAAAATAACAAATAGCAAAGCCATCAAACCATCATGCGTCAACTCATCACCGACCTGCGCGCCGACTAACTCAACTCGTTGCAACTTGACGTCAGCGTCATGCGCTTTTAAAGCACCAAATACCTTATCTGTTTGCTGAGCTAAAGTTTCATTCTTTGGCAAAGGCAAACGAACTACGATCGTTTGTGCCTGACCAAAAGTCTGAACAGGTGCATCCAGATAACCAGTGCTGTCAACGGTCTTACGGATTTCATCAACATTGGCGGCCTTGGAATACATCACCTCCATGACGGTACCGCCAGTAAATTCAACTGAAAAATTCAAGCTTTTATGCAGCAAGAAAAATACGGCTGCGACAAAGGTCAAAGCAGAAATGACATTGAATATCAGCGCATTACGCATGAAAGGAATGTCTTTTTTAATACGGAATAATTCCATGATAAATCCCTAAATTCTTATTATTTCGGCGGTATTGATTAGTCTGCAGGTTTCCAAATCTGTCCGATCGCAAGAGAAGTTAATTTCTTCTTACGTCCGTACCACAGATTGACCACACCACGCGAAACAAACACGGCTGAGAACATCGACGTTGCAATCCCCAGACAATGCACAATCGCAAACGCTTTAATCGGACCCGATCCAAAAATCAGCAGGGCCAAACCAACTATTAACGTCGTCACATTGGAATCCAGAATCGTCGCCCAAGCACGATCAAAACCAATCGAGATCGCAGCTTGAGGTGTATTACCAGCACGCAGCTCTTCACGGATACGCTCGTTAATCAAGACGTTGGCGTCAATCGCCATACCCAGTGCCAGCGCAATCGCCGCCATACCTGGCAACGTTAATGTGGCCTGTAACAAGGAGAGTATCGCCACCAGCAATAACAAGTTGAATGACAAGGCCATCACACTGAATACACCAAACAGCATGTAGTAAGCGATCATGAAAACGGCAATCGCGATAAAACCATACAGCGTGGAGTTAAAACCCTTTTGGATATTATCTGCACCTAATTGCGGACCTATCGTGCTTTCCTCAATAAAGTCCATCGGCGCAGCCAGAGAACCGGCACGCA
This sequence comes from Undibacterium sp. GrIS 1.8, assembly GCF_040544445.1. Taxonomy (NCBI): domain Bacteria; kingdom Pseudomonadati; phylum Pseudomonadota; class Betaproteobacteria; order Burkholderiales; family Oxalobacteraceae; genus Undibacterium; species Undibacterium sp. GrIS 1.8. The sequence goes on from NZ_JBEONQ010000002.1 coordinate 122,551, forward strand.
ACAACAAAGCTAGATCGCTTGAAGCGGCGGTAGAACCCATGCCGGTAATATTGAAACGGGAACCCAACTCTTCTTGAATTGTTGCTACCGTCAACAACTCACCCTTCTCTTTTTCAAAGAGAACGATGGCCATTTTTTTACCGATCTTACCGCGAGTACCTTCGCGCATTTTGCGACCACCGTCACCACTGAGATCAATACTGACGGAGGGTTGCTGATGCTGATCAAAACTGGCAGAAGCGCCAGAAATATAATCACCGGTAATCACGGAATCTTTGTACAAAATTGCTGGCGCACCACGACCGACTTTAAACAGTTCGGAACCAAAAGGCACAGGAGTGTTTTCATCGACAAGACCAATCACGCTCTCGTCCACCAGACGGACTTGCAAGAAAGCTTGACGACCAATGATTTCTTTCGCGCGAGCTACATCTTGTACGCCAGGTAATTCAATCACAATACGGTCAACACCTTGTTGTTGAATAATTGGTTCTGCAACGCCCAACTCATTAACTCGTTTGGATAAAGCGATAATATTTTGCTTAACACCTTCGGCAATCATTGCCTTCATCGCCTCTGGCTTATAGGTGATCTGCAAACTCAGATCAGTAGTATCAACACTCTTTGAGTCAACAAGTAAGATATCTTTTACCTCACTAGTCAACACGTTTCTGGCTTTCGTCATTGTGTCAGCATCACGGAATTTAATCGTGATTTGGTCGCCGTCGCGGGATATCCCTGAGTGGCGAACCTCTTTATCACGCAAGGTGACACGAATCGTTGATTGCAATCCTTGAATACGGTTATTTAGTAAGCTTTTGGTATCGACCTGCATCAAAAAATGCACCCCTCCTTGCAAATCGAGCCCTAATGACATCGGCAATGCATGTAAACTTTGCAGCCATTTTGGCGTGTCATTCAACAAATTGAAGCTAACACTGTATAGCGCGTCTGTAGCATCAGGATTTAAGGCTTTTTCTAATACAGGCTTCGCTTTGAACTGGATATCAGTATCCTTAAAACGAGCAAATACGGAGCCTTGGGTACCATTATTTTGATAAGAAAGATTAGTTGCGACAATGCCTTGCGCTTTCAACGCCTGCTCAACGCGACCCAGCATATCGCTTTCAACCTTGACAGTTGCGCGGGCGCTATTGATTTGAATTGCCGGGGACTTGCCAAAAAAATTTGGGACTGTGTACAACGCGCCAAATACCAGCGCGACGATGATCAGAAGATATTTCCAGAGAGGATAGCGATTCATATCGGTTCAGATTAAATTAAATACTGGGCTGAATGTGCAACGCAGCCACAAAATTAAAGGCTGCGTTGAATCGGTCAGGACTTACACAAAATTGATCCAGCAAGGCGTAGCGACGAAGACAGTACGTTTGTACGGCTAGGAGTTACAACGCGTCTGGGGCGGTTTTGCGTGAGTCATGACGGTATCAGATCGCTTTGATCGTGCCTTTAGGCAACAACATAGTGATAGCCACTTTTTGCACAACAATTTCAGTGCCGTTAGCGATTTCTATCGTGACATAAGCCTCAGTGACTTTAACCACTTTGCCTAACACACCGCCAGCTGTGACCACTTCATCATTTTTCGCCAAAGCGTCCATCATCGATTTTTGTTCTTTTTGACGCTTCATTTGCGGACGTATCATCAAAAAATACAGCACCACAAACATCAAAATGATGGGCAGGAAACTCATCAAATCACCGCCACCACTAAAAATGGAAGATTGCGCATAAGCATTGGAAATAAACACGTTAAGACTCCAGTAAGATTTTAATAATTATCTGCAAGACAATAAAATTGGAAATGAATCAGCATAAGCGTCTCAAATGGTGCCAAAACCACCAAATAAAAGAGCACACCTAAAGAGCTCGCCATCAATCACAAAGCGCCACATTCTAGCATTGGAGCAGCGGCTTACCGTGATTTAGTCGCTTGATGTTGGGGATTAAAGTCGGGGTTGAGCTTAAATAGCAGCAAATAAATCTAGGCACTGATAAACGTTCTGCTCAATCAGCAGCGAATAATTCAGATACAGGCAATTATTCTTGAACTTACGCTACAAAATAATAAACATACTCCCATTGTGTATATTTAAGACGTCCATATAATCATTGGACGATAAGGCATATTTCTAAAAATAAATGGGGAGTATATTAAACGATTAACGAAATCAGAGCGAACCATCACGCATTGAACTGACTGAATTATTGCAACCGGCGTATCTGCAAACCCCGTTGTTGCAATAAATCCAAAATGCTGTTCTTACCCACCATATGACCAGCGCCGACGACGATCAATACTGGCTTATTGCCGTTGATAAGCTTAATCACTTTGTCGCTCATACCAATATTGCGATCATCCAGCAATCGCTTCATGAGCTTGGCAGTGCTGGCGTCTTTATCGGCGGATGACTGCATGATTTTTTCTAAGGCAGGCAGGTCACCACTTTTCCAGGCGGCCACCATTGCTTCGGAATCCTTCATCGCGTCGCCATCTTTCATACTCGCAATCGTATAGGACAACATTTCATCGCCCTCAGCATCGCTGAAGTCAGTCAATACTTTCATTTGAAAAGCCAGTGTCTCCAGTTGGTAGACAGACTTACCGTCCGCTTTGGCTCGCTTTAAAAAATGCAAATCAATCCCTGCATCTGGGGTGTAGCCGGTGCTTGTCATCATGCCGATCATTAAGCCAGTTGCAACGATGCCCGGCTTAAGTTGTTGCATCTGTTCTGCCGCCGGACCAAAGCTAGTAGATAACTGTGCCCAGGTCTGCGCAGACAAATGTTTTTCCAGCTTGTCTGGAGCGACATACATGGTTAAAGGCATGACTTTTTTGAGCGCAGCCATGTCGGTGACATCGGTTTCCACCGCAAGTATTTTTGCATTTTTATACGCCGTCTCGACTGCTGGCGACATGGGATAGAAATCGGGCTTGGCCAGATGGATGGAACCAAATAAATATCCCGTCTTGGTGCCTGACTTTATCTCCCATAGAAAGCCCTTAGTTTTCTCGGCACCCTCAGCAACGCTGCTATTGGTATCAGCATAGGCGCTATTCGAAAAGGCAAGACAAGCGAGGCCAAGAGCAATCCAATGTTTGAACGTCATACGTCTGTTTTTTAAAAAATGAAGAGATAAGTTATCGGAACGCACTAATCCTAAATTGATAGAATTGACTTAAACCCCGCGTGCCCGGTCTGCATGGAACTGCGCAACAAACTCTGGAAAACGCTCGTCATCAAGTGACTGGCGAATACCCTTCATCAGTTCCAAGTAGTAATGCAAATTATGGATAGTATTGAGACGGGCACCCAGGATTTCACCTGTGCGATGCAGGTGATGCAAATAAGCGCGGGAGAAGTTTTTACAGGCATAGCAAGAACAGGTTTCGTCCAGCGGTGCTTTCTCTTCTTTATAGCGGGCGTTCTTGATTTTGATGTCACCATAGCGGGTAAAAATCCAACCATTACGTGCATTGCGGGTTGGCATAACGCAGTCGAACATATCAATACCGTTTGCCACGCCAGCGACCAGATCTTCTGGTGTGCCGACGCCCATCAAGTAATGCGGTTTGTTCTCTGGCAAGCGCGGCCCTACGTGCGCCAAGACTCTCAACATATCTTCTTTTGGCTCGCCAACGGATAGGCCACCGATGGCAATACCATCAAAATTAAATTCATTTAGAGCCGCCAAAGACTCGTCGCGCAGATGCTCAAACATGCCGCCCTGCACGATACCGAACAGCGCATTAGGATTTTCACCCTGATCGAATTCGTTCTTGGAACGCTGCGCCCAACGCAAGGACATGCGCATGGACTTGGCGGCTTCTTCTACTGTCGCAGGGCGGCCATCGATTTCATACGGTGTGCATTCATCAAACTGCATCACGATATCGGAATTGAGTGCGCGTTGAATTTGCATCGAGATTTCTGGCGATAAAAATAAGCGTTCGCCGCTGATCGGTGAGGCAAACTTCACGCCCTCTTCCGTGATCTTGCGCATAGCGCCAAGCGAGAAGACCTGAAAGCCGCCGGAGTCAGTCAAAATCGGTTTATCCCAACCCATAAAATCATGCAAACCGCCAAACTTATTGACAACGCTCAGGCCAGGACGCAGCCATAAATGGAAGGTATTACCCAAAATAATATGGGCATCGATTTCTTTCAATTCCAACGGCGACATCGCCTTGACCGAACCGTAAGTACCCACCGGCATAAAAATCGGTGTTTCGATCACTCCGTGGTTGACAGTCACACGGCCACGACGGGCGGCGGTGGTTTTGTCTTTTTTAATTAATTGGAATTCGAGCATAAGGATTTACCGACCTGTATATAAAATAATTGTAAGGTGCGCCGTGCGCACCGGAGACCTGGGTGTAATTTAGATGCCGCTATGTGTAAAGTATCTTATTACTGATCAGAGGTATTAGTCAGCAACATCGCATCACCATAACTAAAAAACCGATACTCGTTGGCAATCGCATGAGCGTAGGTGGCACGAATACGATCATAGCCTGCAAATGCAGATACCAGCATCAGCAAGGTTGATTTAGGTAAATGGAAATTGGTGATAAGCCTGTCTACTGTTTTGAACACATACCCAGGAGTGATAAACAAGTTGGTGTCGTCGCTACCAGCCAACAAAGTGCCCGTTTGCGAAGCGGACTCCAATGCACGCATGCTGGTGGTACCCACTGCGACGACAGCTTTACCCGCCGCTTTAGTAGTGCATATTGCATCAACCGTCGCTTGCGGCACGGTGTACCACTCACTATGCATTGCGTGGTTGGCTAGCACCTCGGTACGTACTGGCTGAAAAGTCCCGGCGCCGACGTGCAAAGTCACATACGCAAAGTTAATACCTTTGGCGCTGCCCGCATCTAGTAAGGCCTGATCAAAATGCAAGCCGGCGGTAGGCGCGGCCACTGCGCCAGGCACACGCGAATACACCGTTTGGTAACGGTGCTCATCAAAATCATCGGCTTCATGATTGATATAGGGCGGCAACGGCAAACGACCGTAGTGCTCAATCAGCTCGAACACATCACCCGGAAAATGTAAGGTGAAAAATTCTCCAGCACGTTCACCGACGACGACATCAAAAGCGTCTGCTAAGCGAATTTTGCTACCTGCGTGCGGTGATTTTGAAGCCCGAAGTTGTACATGAACGATATGCTCGTCGGCCGTATTGCTAACAACGCGTTCAACCAGCATCTCGACCTTGCCACCCGTTTCTTTCACGCCGTGGAAGCGCGCTTTTAGCACGCGGGTATCGTTAAACACCAGCAAATCACCCGCCGACAATTGATCAACGATGTCAGCAAAATGGCGATCCACCAATACGTCACCATCAACATGCAACAAGCGCGAGGCAGAACGATTCGGCAAGGCTGTCTGCGCGATCAGGTTTTCTGGCAAATCAAAATCAAAATCACTTAAAGAGTACATGGAGAAATGGTGCTTCTAAAAAATTAATAATAAAATGAAATCAGGATGTCCAATGATTCTGCGGCTTCTGGCATGGTATTGGCCTGCGAGACTGAGAATCATTGGACATCCCAATTGGCAGGAATAGCACGCACCGACTAGGTCTTTCATTGAAAAAGAGATTAAGAGACTCTCTTTTAGAAATTGAAGACATTCTAGCTAACGATACCAGCAACAATACAAGCCACTTAGTAGGCAACTTAGTAGACCACTTAATAAGCGAAATAGTGCGCCTAAAAAAAAGCTGCTAGACACTGTATAAAAAAACAGTAGAATGGCGCCAGACAACTTGTGATCTAAGCCCAACCGCCAACTGCAAAACCGAGCATTTTACCCTATGCCCTCTGCCCCAATAATAAAAGCAGCGAAAGTAGCTAAGCAGCCCAAACAAGCTTCGCCAGAAAAAACGCCTGCTAACAAGCTGGAGGACAAGTTCGCCAGGCTGGGTCTGCGGTCTGAGATGGATTTTGTGCTGCATTTGCCCATGCGCTATGAGGATGAAACCGAAGTCACCGCCATGCGTGACGCGGGTTTCCGGGGTGGCAGTATGGTGCAGGTGGAAGGCTTAGTCACCGCCTGTGATGTGCAATACCGGCCAAGACGGCAACTGGTTGTGACCATCGCCGATGACACATCGCAAGTGGTGCTGCGCTTTTTAAATTTTTACGGTAGCCAGATCTCACAAATGGCGGTCGGTATGCGGATTCGGGCACGTGGCGAATTACGGCATGGATTTTTTGGTGCCGAGATGGTACATCCCGCCTACAAAATGGTGAATGAAGGCGCCCCCTTACCAACGGCGTTGACACCGGTGTATCCGGCAGGTGAAGGCGTATCGCAAACCATGCTGCGCAAACGGATCGCGACGGCTTTATCCAAGGTGGAATGGCAAGATACCCTTGCACCCGTAGTGTTGAAGGAATTGTATTTAGAGAGCTTTGAAAGCTCGGTACGTCTGCTACACAATCCACCGCCCGATGTCGACCAGCACAGCCTGACCGAGCGCGAGCATCCCGCCTGGCAGCGTATGAAGTTTGATGAACTGTTGGCGCAGCAACTCTCGCTGAAACGCGCCCAGTTGGCACGCCGCGCTAAAGGAGCAACGGTACTGCCTACCGTGGGTGAATTATGTAACGCCTTCGTGATGACCTTACCCTTTACATTGACTGCGGCACAAGAGCGCGTACTGGCAGAAATTCGCTCCGACTTAAAACAAGCTTATCCCATGCAACGTTTGTTGCAAGGTGATGTTGGTAGCGGTAAAACCATCGTCGCCGCGCTCGCAGCAGCACAAGCGATTGACAGCGGTTATCAAGCCGCCTTGATGGCGCCGACTGAGATTTTAGCAGACCAACATTTCAGAAAAATCGCCGCCTGGCTAGAACCGCTGGGCGTCAAAACTGCCTGGCTCACCGGCAGCCTGAAAAAGAAAGATAAAGAAAAAGCGCAAGCCCTGATCGCTTCTGGCGAGGCACAATTAGTGATCGGCACGCATGCGCTGATTCAGGATGCGGTGCAGTTTTCTAAACTGGGATTAGTGATTGTCGATGAGCAGCACCGCTTTGGCGTGGCACAGCGACTGACCCTGCGCAACAAAGGCGAGGCAGGCAGAGTCCCGCACCAATTGATGATGTCGGCCACGCCGATCCCGCGTACGCTGGCGATGACTTACTATGCCGATTTAGAAGTATCAGTGATTGATGAATTACCGCCCGGACGCACTCCTATCGTCACCCGCGTCGTAGACCAAAACCGTCGTGACGAAGTGATAGAAAGGGTGCATGCTGCGGCACAAGACGGCAAACAGGTTTACTGGGTTTGTCCCCTGATTGAAGAATCAGAAACCTTGCAATTACAAACTGCAACCGACACCCACGCGATGCTCAGCGCAGCACTGCCTGATTTGCGCGTAGGTCTGGTGCATGGGCGACTGAAGCAACTAGAAAAGCAATCCGTAATGGATGCCTTCACCCGCAACGAGGTGCAGGTGCTGGTCGCGACAACGGTGATTGAAGTCGGTGTCGATGTCCCGAATGCCAGCCTGATGGTGATTGAACATGCTGAACGTTTTGGGCTATCGCAATTACACCAGTTGCGCGGTCGGGTTGGGCGCGGCGCTGCCGCCAGTGTTTGCCTGCTGCTGTATCTTGGCCCGCTGGGTGGTACAGCCAAACAACGATTAATGACCATGCGCGAAAGTACCGATGGCTTTGAAATCGCCCGTAAGGATTTAGAATTACGCGGCCCTGGCGAATTTCTCGGTGCCAGGCAGTCGGGCGAAGCCATGCTACGTTTTGCCAACCTAGAGACGGATCAATGGCTGGTCGATAAAGCGCGTGAACTAGCGATCCAATTGCTTGCGAACGACTTGCCTACAGTCGAAGCGCATTTGCAGCGCTGGCTGGGATACAAGGAAGAATTTTTACGGGTATAAAGCTGACCTGTTCTGCCGCGATCATTCTCAGTCACACCCCAAAGGCGCAAGTCCTCAACAACATCATTCAATCATCATCAAAAAGACAAAGACTATGCTCACAATTATTAATGCCGATCTGAATAATCCACAGCACGCTGGTGACCTCGTCATGTTACTCAACAGCTATGCCCTAGATCCCATGGGTGGCGGCGAACCTCTATCTGTATATACTCAGAATAACCTCATCCAAGAATTACAAAAACGGAGTACGATCCGAGCGATTCTGGCCTATGTTGATAATCAACCAGCAGGCTTTAGTATCTGCATTGAGGGTTTCTCCACGTTCGCCTGCAAGCCTCTGCTCAATATTCATGACATCGCTGTGTTGCCGGATTATCGAGGTATGGGGATTGCCAAAAAATTACTCGCCCATATTGAAGACATTGCCAAAGAACTGCACTGCTGCAAAATCACACTCGAGGTATTAGAAGGCAACCATCTGGCAAAAGGTATTTATCAGAACGTCGGCTTCGCTGGTTATGAACTTGATCCCGCTATGGGTGGTGCCATCATGATGCAGAAAAAATTGGCGAAGTGAACTCGAGGATGGGCAATCATCCGCTGTTTTTCTCTTTTGCGTCAGTCTTATATATGTCAGTCTTATATATTAAGGCTGTAAATTAAAATAGAATAGTCGTACTTTTTTAAAGTTCTGTATTTTTATACCCTTATTCTTAAAGGCAAAACAATGACGATCGATTTTAAAGGCCGCGTGGCTATCGTAACTGGTGCAGGTGGTGGACTCGGACGTGAGCATGCGTTGGCGCTGGCCAAACGTGGCGCTAAAGTAGTCGTCAACGATTTAGGCGGCGCGCGTGATGGCTCTGGCGGATCGTCTGCTGCGGCTTTAGCCGTGGTGGAAGAAATCACTAAGGCTGGTGGCGAAGCGATTGCCAATGGCGCGTCCGTCACGGACTTTGTCGCCGTGCAAGCGATGGTCAAACAGGCGATGGACACCTGGGGTCGGGTCGACATCCTGATCAATAACGCAGGGATCTTGCGCGATAAGAGTTTTGCCAAAATGGAGCTGGACGATTTTAAACTGGTGATGGATGTGCATCTGATGGGAGCAGTCAACTGCTGCAAAGCGGTTTGGCCGATCATGACCGAACAGAAATATGGTCGTATCGTGATGACCACATCCTCCTCAGGTTTGTACGGCAATTTTGGACAATCCAACTACAGCGCCGCCAAACTGGCACTGGTTGGTTTGATGCAAACCCTGTCGCTGGAAGGTGCGAAAAACGACATCCGAGTAAATAGTCTGGCACCAACTGCAGCGACCCGCATGACAGAAAGCCTGTTCCCTGAAGCCATGCTGCAAGCGCTGCAACCGTCTGATGTTGTGCCGGCGATGCTAGTATTGGCAGCCGAAAACGCACCAACGCGCACGATTTTATGTGCCGGTGCTGGCAGCTTTGAAGCAGCCCATATCACCATGACACAAGGTGCCTGGATCGGTCGCGGCGACGACGCCCCAGAACGTCTGGCGGCACAACTGGCCGATATCAAAAATCGTGATGGCGAGATCGTACCGGAAAGTGGTACGGCGCAAGGACACCATGAACTAACGCGAGCCATGAGTAAAATGGCATAGCAGATCTAAAAATGTCCAACGATGGAAAAGTGCTGCGTGATTGATGCAAGACTCAAGGCTGCACTTTTCTGTCGATACCGCCGCATCGCTTGCAAATACACACCAAAACCACAGATTTTTTTGCCTTTTACACAAGTCGAAAAAATTTATACTCCCTATCTGTATGGTAGATTAATGCCTAATTGTCCAATAAAAATATAGACAATTAAAAATACTCCCCTCATTTCCATCTTTTCATCGACAACAAAGATAAGCACTTGCTGACGCTGGCAAAAGTCTGTGCCACACTGGGGTCTACTAGCAACTAAATTGGGAGATGCGTTCAGCCCAAAGCGCAGGATGGCAAGGCGCATCTCTTGCTGAGGCTGGAGCCTCAGCAAGAGATGCAACGCGGTTCATCGTGCGCTTTGGACTGAACCCTTCGGGAATGGCCTAAACGGGTACATGGCGTTGTTGCAAATCGCTTATAGTGCTTGCACTATTGCTCTCTTTGCGCCTAGCCCTGTACCCGTTTAGACTCATTCGCACTCCCGACTTAGTTGCTAATAGATTGCTAATAGACCCCGCGCCATGACACTCACAGAATTAAAATACATCGTCGCAGTTGCCCGTCAAAAGCACTTTGGTCATGCTGCCGAAGCCTGCTTTGTTGCGCAGCCGACCTTGTCAGTTGCCATCAAAAAACTCGAAGAAGAGCTGGGCGTTACCATTTTTGAGCGTGGTGGTACCGAGGTTTCTACCACGCCACTGGGCGCACAAATCGTGGCACAAGCTGAACGGGTGTTAGAACAAACTGCCGCCATTAAAGAAATCGCGAAACAAAACAAAGATCCTTTGGCGGGTCCTTTCCGTCTTGGTGTGATTTACACAGTGGGCCCTTACTTGTTGCCAACTCTGGTCAAAACGATGATCAAGCAAGTACCGCAAATGCCGTTGGTGCTGCAAGAAAATTTCACTGTCAAATTGATGGAGTTGTTACGCCAGGGTGAACTGGATGCCGCCATCATGGCATTGCCCTTGCCAGATCAAGGCATGATGGTGCAAGCCCTGTATGACGAACCATTTGTGGTCGCGACACCACGTGATCACATCTGGGCGGATCGCACTGAAGTCTCCACTGCAGAACTTAAATCCGAAACGATGCTGTTGCTAGGCAACGGTCATTGCTTCCGCGATCAAGTGCTGGAAGTCTGTCCTGAAATGTCGCGATTCTCTACCGCTGGCGATGGAATTGCCCGTAGTTTTGAAGGCTCCTCGCTAGAAACGATACGTCATATGGTCGCCTCTGGCATTGGCATCACTGTCTTGCCGATGGCCTCGGTACCTGATCTGGAAACCAAAGATGGCATGCTGCGCTATCTGCCATTTAGCGATCCGGTTCCCGAGCGACGCGTTGTCATTGCATGGCGCAAAAGCTTTACCCGTCAAGCGGCAATTGAAGCGATTCGCCAAGCGGTATTGGCCTGCGACTTGCCAGGTGTCAGGATGCTGGACGAAGCCGCCAGCGCGCAATAAAATCTGGCGTATTTGCCTGATTTTTCGTTGATTGTTTTGTCGTCTTCCCTTGATTAACTGCGATTTTATAAGTCTGACGTTGTAATTCTGACGTTCACAACGTCGCCACCAGTACAGCAGCACCATTAAAATCCCAATACATTAATCACACACTACCTATGGCATGGTTCATTTTATTCGTCGCTGGTTTACTCGAAGTTGTATGGGCTATCGGCCTCAAATACACTGATAATTTTTCACGCCTGTGGCCTTCGGTCGGCACCGTAACCGCCATGGCTGCCAGCGTCTGGCTGCTTTCTCTGGCAATGAAAACGCTGCCAGTAGGCACTGCTTATGCGGTCTGGACCGGCATCGGTGCAGTCGGTACTGTCATCATGGGCATTATTTTATTTGGCGACGCTGCGACGGTAACCCGACTAATGTGCATGGGGTTGATCGTAGCGGGAATCGCCGGACTCAAATTTTTATAAGTCTTGGCTCTGATAATGCTCACCACCGCTATCACAACAACCCGGCTGCAACTGCGCGTTCTGAATCCCGAAGATGCGCCGCTGTTACAAACCTACCTGCTCAAAAATAGAACACATCTGGCCCCTTGGGAGCCGGCACGTGACGACAGTTTTTTTGAACTGGAACAATGTCAGCAACGCTTATTCAGTAGTTGCTTAAATATCGAAACAGGTCAGTCATTGGCGCTGGCCGTTTTTTTAAAAAACTCCTCGCAAATCATCGGCACCTGTAACTTCAGTAATATCGTCCGTGGCATTTTTCAGGCATGTCATCTGGGCTATGCCATCGATGCAGAGTCAGAAGGGCAAGGCTACATGATGGAAGCCGTGCAAGCAGGCATTCAGCATATGTTTCAGCAGCAAGGCTTACACCGGATTATGGCAAATCATGTGCCGGAAAACATCCGCAGTGCCAGCCTCCTGAAGAGACTCGGTTTTGAGCAGGAAGGCGTGGCCAAATCCTACCTAAAAATCAATGGTGTCTGGCGCGATCATGTGCTCAACTCTTTGGTCAATCTGGCTGACTGAGACACCTCAGTATACGAAATGGCCGCAAATCAGGATAGCTATCAGCGAAGTATAAATATTTGTAACCGGGATGTTTTTCTACCGCAGAATCGGGCAAGATATTATCTGAATTGTCTGGTGAGCTTTTGTCATCAGCGTTAATCTGATATTATCCCCGTCCATCCTTTTATCTTGACCTGATATTTTATGCTGATGAAATCACGCTATTTATTTGCACTCACTATCGCTGTAACTTCAATGTTATCCGCCTGCGGTGGTGGTGGTGGCTCAGCTACGACTGCGGCAGTTGCCGCAACGGGTACGACAACGCTGGTCGCATCGAGCACTGTTCAGAATCTGTGCCAATCGCCGCGGACCGGTTTAGATCCACTCAACGGCAACACGCCCTACCCCGACAAACAAGGAACGCTCGCCAACGAAAAAACCTGGTTGCGTTCTTGGATTGATGAAACTTATCTTTGGTATAAAGAAGTACCAACGACGCTCAATCCAGATAATTACAGTTCAGCGATTGCTTATTTTAATGATCTTAAAACCAATGCAATTACCGCTTCCGGCAAACCCAAAGATCAGTTCCATTTTACCTATACGTCCGCGGAATGGGATGCGCTATCCCAGCAGAGCGTAGAACTGGGTTATGGCATCAATTGGGCAACCAGTCCTAGCGGTACTAAGCCACGCAAATGGGTTATTACTTATGTAGAGTCAGGCTCACCGTCGGCCAATGCGGGCTTGCGTCGTGGCGATCAATTATTCTCTGTTGACAATGTCGATTTTTTGAACAGCTCAGACAGTGCCAGCGTGGCCGCATTAAACGCTGGCTTATTCCCGGCAACCGCGGGTGAAACACATCAATTCGTGGTCAGCCGCGCCGCTAGCAATATCAGTGTCACCCTTGCGGCAAGCAATGTTACGACCACGCCCGTTCAGAATGTTAAAACCATCGCCACCGCGACTGGCAATGTTGGCTATCTGACCTTCAACAGCCATAATGCCGTATCAGAATTGCAGTTGATCAATGCAATCAATCAACTTAAGTCTGCGGGCATCACCGACCTGGTGCTGGACTTGCGCTATAACGGCGGCGGCTACTTAAACATCGCCAGTGAACTGGCTTATATGATTGCAGGCCCGACCGCCACCGCGGGTAAAACCTTTGAGCAAACTCAATTTAACGATAAATACTTGCCTGGGACACCAACACCGTTTTATTCCACTACGCAGGGATTTTCGGCCACATCGGGACAAGCTTTGCCGTATCTGGGTCTGAAAAAAGTCAGCGTATTGACCACAGCCGGGACCTGTTCCGCCAGCGAATCGGTAATCAACAGTCTGCAAGGGATTGATATTGAAGTAGATGTCATCGGTGCACAAACTTGCGGCAAGCCTTACGGTTTTTACCCGACACCGAATTGCGGCACAACTTATTTTGCGATTCAATTTAAAGGGGTAAATAACAAAGGCTTTGGTGACTACGCTGACGGCATCCCGCCGACTTGCAGCGTTGCCGATGATTTCACCCATGCCATCGGCGATCCAGCAGAAGGGCAACTAGCAGCCGCCTTAAGCTACCGCAACAACCGTGTCTGCCCTGCCGCCAGCAGCGGCGTTCAATTGCCGGGACAAGCTCTGTCTAGTCCAATGCTATTAGTCCGTCCGATATCGAAAGAAATCGCGATCTACACCACAGGCAAAAAATGAAAAGCAGCCGCCACAATTTCCGTTTGTTAAACAAATTCAGTTGTGGCTTGCTGGTAGGCGTATCGTTGGTGGCGTGCCAGGCCATCAACGCCTCTGCCGAGGTGCCGGCTCATCTAACATCAGCGGCTGCAGCACAAACTAGCGTGCAGCAGCAGTTGCGACAAATGGTAGCAAGCTCCTTAAACGTGGATATCTCTGTAGTCAATTTAGCAGACGACACCTTGATCAACAGCAGCCAGTTTGTTTTCGCACGCACTCCGCGTTATGAGTCGTCAGGCCAATTGATGCAAGGCCGCGTAGTCGAACCCGTCAATGTATTTAAGCTGGTATTGCGTGATCAGCAATGCTGGCTGGACTATCAGGGAACAGTACAACATCCAGCAAAAAAAATACGCCTGGCCGAAGCGCAATGCAAGCCAGAGTAGAGGCAAAGACAAGTGATTAAATAGATGAAATAATATACTCCCTGCAAGTATATTTCACACGTCCAATTAATTATTGGACATTAAGGCATATTCCTTATATTTCCATTGGGAGTATGCGATATTGTCTTGTATGACGAATTTTTATTTAACAATACCTCGAACAAATTAAACCCATTCGATTACGCGATACAAATTGGAGCTGCGCGCGCTCAATTTTTGTCAAATCGATTTTCCCCTCTCGTCTTCAACAACACGCATAAAGAACCTCCCAACCTCAAAAACATCTCTGAAGTTTCCCTGCTGACCAACGACTTTAATACTAACGAGCGACGAGTCAGACAATTGAAGCGTCAGCAAGACCGAATCTGACACTGGCAAGGGAAAATCAACATCATCTATATCTGCATAAGTGATTCTTCTTGCAAGGAAATTTTTATAGTCCATAAAGATGACCCCCTTATCAGTGAAGAGGAGGTCATCGATTCGGGCGTCGGCACAATAGACGCCAATAAGAGATTCATTGGTTTGAATTAGCGCCTTGTAATCAGGCAGCACATCATGCTCCTGTCCTACGACACTACGAGCGAGCTTCTTAATAATACGGTGAAATCTACTCGCGGGACTAATGAAAGTCATTTGACCGTCCTTGTGATGGTGTCGGTATAAAGAGCCACTTTTTCCGGCACGGATGCCCCAACTATCCATGCGAAGAGCTAGGCCTAGGGAGTGATTAACCAGTGCAGCGTTGATGGAAATCGTTTCAGCGCCTAGTTGAGACGCCAATGCATTGCACCCTAAGTCTCTGTATTACACAACAGGTCAGATTCGTTCAATTCTAGCTTCCACAATGGAATCTGTTAAATCGGAACTCAATATGCCGCTAGCGACCATAGTCTCCTCACTAGCAGCTAAAATACCCACATGACAACTTAAAATTGCAAGCCACCTACCTGAACGTCCAACCATTGCGATATCACTTACATCGTATTTCCGAGATCCGCATATTAGATTTGTAAAATCTTCATACTCAACTTTAATAGCGACAAGATTATTTTTCGGCGTTGACTTAAAAATATCTGAAATAATTAATTCACTATCTTCACACGTAGCCGCCACATTTGCGATTTTCGCGAAAATTTCCTCTCCCAAACCAGTTCCATATGGAAGGTTTAAAAATTTCCAATTTACATTGCCAACATGAGTTAAAGAAAAAAAATCGACGTGCCCACCCGCACCAAATGATTCTAACGTTGCGCTAAAATATTCACTATCGGCAGTATTTAATTCGTCCAGCATAGTCGTCATTACCTTATCTCAATACCAAACCCCAACCCGTTCGCCACCTGCATCGCAGCATTTGGCTTG
This sequence comes from Undibacterium sp. GrIS 1.8, assembly GCF_040544445.1. Lineage (NCBI taxonomy): Bacteria > Pseudomonadati > Pseudomonadota > Betaproteobacteria > Burkholderiales > Oxalobacteraceae > Undibacterium > Undibacterium sp. GrIS 1.8. The sequence continues at coordinate 138,177 of NZ_JBEONQ010000002.1, forward strand.
CTGCCAAAAGTGCGTAATGATACTGAAACGTCTCCAACGCTAAAAGTCAGATAAGCTTGCGCGGAAGAGTTAATTTTAGATAGTATATTTGCTCCGTAGTTTTTCTGAAAACATTCAAAAATCAGCGTCGGCATCGTGAGTAAGCAGCATATCTATGTTTAACGGTCCTCGACCAGCGCCAATAGCAATTACATCTTTCCCTAGAGCAATCAGATCCGTCAATCCTATTGTAGTTGATGCTCCAAATTCCTCCGAACACCAGCGCAGTGCACCCAACGATACTGCTGATAATTGCTAATAAGAAGTCTACCAATAAATAGATTATTTTTTATCAAAGACGAAGGTACGTTTGCTTTTTGCATAACCTACAGCAAACTGGCGGCAATTCAAATAGCGCAAGATTTGCGCAAAATTGCATCAACAAAATTTAGCGACGACAAGAGTATTTAAGCGCCCTGCAACACTACGGGGCAGATATGATCGCTGTATATAAGTTCGCATGCGTAGCGTAATCGTACATCAGTCGAGATGTCAGCTTTTTTATACTCGCGTGACAGAGATTGTCATGATTTTTGTCTAGTCATCATCTATGGGATTGCCATTCATGCGATTACCTTATGCTAATCGCACGTATGCGGGCTAATTTCACGAACCTTGCTCATAACTAACGAAAGAGAATATCCATATAGCTCCATCAAATCAAATACACGAACTAGTCCCTCTAAAGAAACTAGAACCCATAAATCTTCCTCTTTGGCGTATTTATCCATATAGCACACCAAATTCTCACGCGTCAAAGGAACGTTTATCTTAAAAGACACAGCAAGAATGAACTCATCTAACCGATCAACAGATGCATCAGGGAAGTCACGCGCAGACTCTATCAACAGTACGATAACTTCCCTAAGTTTGTTATCAGATATTGAGTCCGAATTGCTCTCTAAATCATTTATATTCATTTTCCCCGTTCTTTTTTCAATGTTTTAAAAGCACTGCTTCCCCATTCTCCCATTTTGATAAAGGGATTTACATATTGGCCAGTAGGTAAGTTATAAAAATAATGAATTTCGACCCGCCATCTGTTTAGCAAACCTGCCGTGAAAGTGCCCTTAATATCCCCCGAAGCAATTGCGCCACTGATAAAGCCCGCGATCGCTGCCGACTATATATTGCGTGGGATAACCAGTGCAACCAACACTAAGATACTGCTAATTTGATATGCAGAATCCCCATTGATATGCACTTCATGATACGCGCCCCAAACTCCCTGGAGCGGACTAAATGCAGGGGCAGTCAGTGTCTTTAAAAAAAGAATCCCAACCGAAATCGCCGCTTGAATCGGCCCAAGTCATAGGGCTGTTATAGCAATACCTATAGCGGTTGAAGTTCTGTAAATTCGACAGGTACTAAATGAAAGGATCACCCTGCATGAAGCGCCCTAGCAATAGATCATAGATACGCCTATTCATGTGTGTGATTGTTAGAACTGATCCCGGCTTCGCGATCAGTGTGGCGGGCGGTTTACGTGATTATCCGAGGTGTTAACCGTTGTTGTGTCAATGTTAGGCTTCGCTTCGTTCTGCGCCAACCTACAAGCCCGGGCTACGCTTGCTAGCTTACGAAATCCGCGAAATTAAGGCCGCAACCTATGCGTCATTATGCAACTTGCCGGCATTCCGCTCGGTGCAATGCGGCTTCGCTTTATTGACACCGTACAAAAAAGTGCGTTGTACCGAGTTCAATAGAAAATAGAAATGAGCAGTATTGTCAGACATATGACCGATATAAATACCTAATACCATATTTTTTCATTTTTTGTTGATTCAGCATAGCTTTCGCCACGACTTTTGGTAAAGGTTTCTTTAACTAGCAGTTTCCAGGATTTTCGCTCGTTCATCGTTGACTTCCTCCAATGTTTTTTTTCTTGGTTCATATTTATTTTTTTCTTTCCCAGCCATAACCAGTTAGTGAAATACTTACTCCCTTAGTACGAAAACCATATTCGATTGAAGTCTTTCCACCATAAGAACGATTCCGCTCTCCGCCAACACCGAACTATGGATTGGCTAACGGAACAATAACATTTCCAGAATTACCAGCGCCTTTCAAAAAGTCCGCAGTGTCAATTGGTGCCGACCACTCACTAATTAATATTACCAAACAATACTGACGTGGCTCAGGCGAAGGTAAGTCAGCCTTCTGGAATGCAGTTCTTCGTTTTAACTCAGGTCTGACGCTATACTCCCAGCATTCTTTCGCCAGGTTATTTGCTAAAGGTATAACTGATGATGTCACCCTCCCTTGTAGTCGCTACTTTCATCCATCGTTCCTCGACGACTGTGCTTTGGCTGTGCACTGCTTTTGCGCTGGCATCCGGCTCGCATCCAGTCTTGGCCCAAACCACTGCAGTGTCTGCAACTACGGACAAGAACACGAGCGCAACAACAAATTTATCCCTCAGTATTCCCGCCATGCCTGCACGTCCCAAAGTTGCCTTAGTTTTATCCGGTGGCGGCGCGCGTGGCTTTGCGCATATTGGCGTGTTGCGCGCATTGCGGGCGCAACGGGTGCCGGTGGATATTGTGGTCGGTACCAGCATGGGTGCGGTAGTCGGTGGTGCCTATGCGGCGGGACGATCGGTCAGCGAGCTGGAACAATTAGTACGTGAAACCGCCTGGGACCGCGTACTGGCAGATCGGCCAGCGCGCTACGATCTGGATTTCCGGCGCAAAGAAGAAGATCAGTTACTGCCATCTCGTATCGAGCTTGCCATCACTAAAGCTGGCGTATCTTTACCGCCAGCCGCCGCAGGCAATGCTGCGCTGGAACAAGCGTTGACCCGCTTGTTACCGCAAGGTATGCGCGACCGTCCGATCAACCAGTTGGGCTTGCCGTTCCGCACGGTTGCTTCGGATTTATTGACGGGGGATTTAGTCGAGCTTAGCGACACGCCGCTATTTTTAAGCATGCGGGCATCGCTGGCGTTACCTGGTGTTTTCGCACCGGTACGACTGAACCAAAGGCTGGTCGTCGATGGCGGTTTGGTGCGTAATCTTCCGGTAGAACTGGCTCGCGCCATGGGTGCGGATATTGTGATTGCAGTCAATGTCGGGACTCCGCTGGCAAAAGAGAGCGAACTCAGTAGTGCCTTCGGCGTGGCGCAACAGATGCTGCAAATTCTGACCGAGCAAAACGTGCAACGCTCAATTAAAGAATTGGGCAGCAAGGATGTATTGATCGCACCGGATTTATCGGGGATTAGTTTTTTAGATTTCGCTCAGTTCGAAAAAACCATCAAAGCGGGGGAAGATGCTGCCAACAAAATGGCGCCGCGGCTGCAACATCTGAGCGTGAGCGCCGAACAATATTCCCTGCTTGATCAACAACGTCTGGCTGCCACCGCCACGCCGGACGATGTCACCCAAGCCCTACCTATCGCTAAAATTGAGGTAGAAAGTCACGGCTATATCAACCCCAAAGCTCTGGTCACGCAATCCGGTCTGCGCGAGGGACAATCGCTTACTCCGGATCAGATTCGTCAGGCAACCTCGCGCTTATATGGTCGCGGCGACCTCGACAATGTGGAGACCGAAATCACCGACGATAACGGGCAGCGTAGTGTAGTGATTAAGCCGACTGAATCCAATTCTAGCCGCAACCGTCTGCGCGTCGGACTGGAACTATCGAGTGATTTTTCTGACGATAATCAATTTGCGCTGAGCTTTATGCATATTGCCTCCTCACTCAATAGCTACGGTGCTGAACTGCGTACCGTGGCAAAAATCGGTAGTCAGCGACAGTTCGGCACACAGTTATGGCAACCGCTGGCATCCGGCTCCCCCTGGTATGTGGCGCCGTCGCTGGAATTTGGCGCATCTGGCATCGATTTATTCCAGCAAGGTCGCAAAATTTATCGTGTGAGCGCACGTACTACCAGCAGTAGTCTGGTGCTGGGGCGCGAATTAGATAATTGGGGTGATATTCAAATTGGACTGAGTCGTCGCTTTGGCAAATACAATGTAATTTTGCCGGAAGATGTGAATGCGCCTGGTGCACGTAGTTACGACACTACCCAATTTGCTCAGCTACGGATTGATACGCTAGACTCGCTGGCATTTCCGACACAGGGGAATTTATTAACAGCACTGTGGGAACGCTCGCCAAGCAAGGATATAGGCGAATCCTCTTTGGCGCGATCATCACTGACAGGTCTGACGGCGTTCCAAACCGGTGATTGGGCGGGGCATCTGTATGGTGAATGGTCGCATGCGCAACGCGGCTTTGCCTCTAGTTCATTGGGGGGATTTTTACGCTTGTCTGGTACCACGGCTGATTCGTTAGACGGCAATACGATTTTACTAGGCCGCGCCGTCATCGCACGCCGCATAGGCAATATGCCAACGACGTTGGGTGGTGCAATACGACTGGGCTTCTCGGCAGAATTAGGCGGCGGTTTTGGGGCAGAACAACCACTACGTTTTGGTAATTTAAAACGAGCAGGTAGCGCTTTTATCGCAATGGACACCCGCTTTGGTCCCTTGTATTTTGGTGCGGGTGCAACTCATGGTGACAGCTCTAGTTTGTATCTTTTCCTCGGGCCGGTTTGGTGATATTGGGTACATGCTCGGTAGTTTCCTGACGTCGCAGCACTGTCAATGCCGAAAATTCCCATGAGCGGAATCCCAACAGCAGCGTAAACCCATCACGTGCCGCTGCTGGCAAACGACGATCATCTTGATGTGATTGCGCCATTTCCGCCACCAACTGATGGATTTTTTGTACAACTTCTTGCGCGCTGGCGACAGACAATCTGGCAGGTACACAGAGCACTGTTTCACCATGTCCGTCAAAGCGACCATTAAAAAAATCGCTGACAATATGTTCCCGAAAATATTGCTGTACCGGGCCATCAGGCCGCCAGTGAAACGCGTTAGAGACATTTAAGCGATAGCGGTTATGCGGTCGTAGTTCTATCAATTCCAGACGATCCAGAGCCACCAGTTGCAAGATGCATTCCGATTCAGACAGATTGTAGGTTTCTACAATCTGCTCCAGCGTCCAATGACCCAGACAACAGATCGCTACCAGTAATAACTTGGGATCAGACATCAAGGACTTCTCTTGTGCGAGAGTCAAATTATCAGAATGCGGCGTCACATCAGCGGCCTGACGCAATACATCTTCTAGCGCAATCCCCGCCGCTTTACAGATCGCGGCAAGACGCGACAAGGCCATGTCTTTTTGCGCAAACATCCGCTTCATACTGGATTCGCTCATGCCTATACGCTCAGCCAATACTTTGTAGGTGACGCCGGCTGCACGCAGTTCATGGCGTAAAACCTGCAACACCAATTCAGGAGAACTCATAAATGTCTTCTTTAAAGTAGGACTTACGCAAAACCGCCCGGCTGCATCGCTAGGCCTTGCCAGGTCAATTTTGCGTAAGTCTTATAAAGTTCAAAGGGTAACAAAAATACTAAAAAAGTACCGCAAAACAGTACCTAAGATATCGCACTTTGCATCTTCGCACAATTAGCTAGTACGTCAGGAAAATGTTTGCAACACTGCGCTCCGAGGTCAAGCATCACTGTTTTAAGAGAGTTTTAAGACAAACATCGCGAGACCTGCTTGGAGTAAGACCGACTGAGATGCGATAGCGAATACACCGATAGCAACTCAATAGGAAACTTCTAAAAACTCATTTATCGAGGCAATCATGTTCAAAGCAAAATCCATTTTTTTCGCCAGCATCGCCAGCTTACTGTTAGGTACAGCCACAACCAGCGCTATGGCTGCTGATACGACCACAACAGAAGCAGGTGCTTATGCAGGCCTCAACATTGCAGCTCAAGCCAAATACGACCACGACTGCTTAGGCTCAGTTAGTTGCGATAACAAAGCAAGTTCCAGCGGTAAGATTTACGCTGGTTATATGGGAGTGCCATCTTTGTTTGAAGGCGTGAATGTGTCTCAAGGTGTTGAGCTGATGTATTACAAAGTAGGTAGCGCCACTGAAACCTTTTCTAGTCTTAGAAGATCAACCAGCACTAAGGGACTGGGAGCGTCTTATGTGTTGCAAGCCAACTTCAATGATTTTTCCGTCAATGGCCGTTTAGGTGTCGCTTATACCGACGACAAATCTAGTTCTACGAATTACCTCCTGCTTGGAGGTGCCGTGGAGTCAGACCAACATCGCTTTGCCCCATTGGTTGGTGTAGGTGCGCGTTACTCGCTCACTAAAAATATCAGCTTAAATGCCGACTACGACCGCCTCCAAAGTGACCACACAGGCGCGGTAAATATGTTCTCACTCGGCGTAGGTTACAAGTTCTAAATCTGACGTCTACACGAGCCTTTAAAGACGTAATAGATGAGAGGCGGACGACATCGCCAGCCTCTCATCTGACGAGCAAAAATGGAGGAATCCTCAGATGAATACCCTGCCCAAATATTCTCTCGCTGCCAGCCCTGCGGTAACTGTTGTTGGCATCGGTGTGCTGATCACAATCGCCTTTTTTTCTGGGATGGTAATAGGAGCGAAGCGACAAACTAGCCAGACCGGCATCCATCAAATACCCGGTGTGGACGCTGCTGCCGCTGCGATCATCAAAGACAAAAATATCGATGAAAAGCCGAAGCGTAAATTCGTAGTTTTGACTTAAGTTCTCAAACAAGTACCACATACTGAAGCTATCAATTTACGCTTAATTGATTAAGACTCACCGAATAAGTTTTATCAGTTATGCCAACTCAGTTAAGCCTAATAAGTTAAGCCTAATAAGTTAAGACTAACTCAGGCGCTGATTCGTTACTGGATCAAACCAATGCAGTACATCGGCGGTAAAACCTGCCGTCGTGCGCTGCCCCGCCTCCACCGGCGTCCCCGCCGGTGTACGAATCACCACCGCTTGTCCGGCGCAATTTCCATGTACCAGCAAATCCGCGCCTAGGGATTCCACCAGTTCTACTTCTAGCGGCAAACCGGGCATGCCTATCAATAAATGCTCTGGACGTACACCCATGATCAGATCGTGATTGGCGATCTGATCGGCAACTGACTTCAAGACTGACAAATTGACAATGGCTTGGCCAAATTGTATTTGCCGCCCATCCGCACTAACTTTGCCGCGCAATAAATTCATCGGTGGCGAGCCGATAAAACTGGCGACAAAGGTCGTTGCCGGTTTGCTATAGACCTCGGCTGGCGTGCCGATCTGCTCTGCCTTGCCAGCATTCATCACTATCATGCGCTGCCCCAAAGTCATTGCTTCGACCTGATCATGTGTGACATATAAACTGGTCGTACCCAAGGTACGATGGAGTTTTTGGATTTCTAAGCGCATCTGTACCCGTAGCTTGGCGTCCAGATTGGATAAAGGCTCGTCAAACAAAAAAACAGCTGGCTCACGCACAATTGCACGTCCCATAGCAACGCGCTGACGCTGGCCGCCAGAGAGCTGGCGCGGCGTGCGCTGCAATAGCTCACCCAGCTCCAAAATCTTTGCTGCCTTTTGTACCCGCAGCTCAATATCGTCTTTAGAAAACCGACGTATCTTCAAGCCATACGCCATGTTTTGGTACACCGTCATATGCGGATACAAGGCATAGTTTTGGAACACCATCGCGATATCTCTATCTTTGGGTTCTAGCTGATTAACGACGCGATCCCCAATCACTACCTCGCCAGAAGTAATCTCTTCCAAGCCGGCGACCATGCGCAATAAAGTCGATTTACCGCAGCCTGATGGGCCGACAATGACAATGAATTCGCCATCAGCAATATCCATCGACACACCATGAATCACATCAACGGCCTTACCAGCCTTGCCATACGTTTTTTTGACATTCTTTAAATGGACTTGAGCCATGATGATTCTTTTATCCCGTTTTGAGAGAGTGTGGTGCATAGCAATCTTTGCTTTGCGTACATACAGTCGGCGGCGCAGTCTTTAGCGGAGTTGTAGCTCAGTTGTAGCTAAGTTGCGCTTACTTCTCAGAATCAACCAGGCCTTTGACAAACCATTTTTGCATGATCACGATCAGCAATCCCGGAGGCAACATCGCCAGCAATAAAGTCGCCATGACCAGATTCCATTCCACCGCAGCGTCGCCTCCAGCGATCATCTGTTTAATACCTATACCGATCGGATACATACCTTGTTCGGTTGAGATTAACAAAGGCCATAAATATTGGTTCCAGCCATAAATAAACATGATGACAAAAAGTGCAATCACATTGGTGCGCGATAAGGGCCAGAGCACATCTTTAAAGAAACGTAATGGCCCGGCGCCGTCGATACGCGCCGCCTCTGCCAACTCTTCAGGCACCGTCAGAAAGAATTGCCTGAACAAAAAAGTCGCCGTAGCAGAAGCGATTAAAGGGATCGTCAAACCAGCGTAAGAATTGAGCATGGATAAATCGGAGACGACTTTATAGGTAGGAGAAATCCTTACTTCTACTGGCAACATCAAGGTTACAAAAATCATCCAGAAAAACCAGGTTCTCCCAGGAAAACGAAAATACACCAGCGCAAATGCTGACAGCATAGAGATAGCTATTTTTCCGATCGCAATTATCAATGCAGATACCAGGCTCACCCACAACATTCTGGCCACCGGACTGGTAGAAACATTGCCGGACGCGCCGCTACTTAATACCGTAGAAAAATTCTGGACGAACTGATTACCAGGTAACAAAGACATCGGTGCCAGCGCACTTTGTTCTGCGGTCTGGGTACTGGCAACTACGGCAATATAGATGGGAAAAGCCACAATCAGCACACCGATGATTAAAACTAGGTGACTGATGAAATCCAATATTGGACGACGCTCTATCATGGACTGACTTTCACTTAAGGGACTGCAATCAGGTCGCGCTACATAGTTGAGGCAAATCAGATTTACTTCAGTTGTAATTAAGGTTCACTTCAAGCACTGCAGAGGAATTTTTCATATACTCCCCCACTATTTTATAAAATATGGCTGATTGTCCAACGATTATATGGACAACTAAATATACTCACTGACAGTATGCTATTTGTCCTGGAAAGTACAACGCTTATGAATACTGTACTTTCTTCTCTACATATTTAAACTGAACGATCGTCAACACAATCACGATTGTCATCAAAATCACCGATTGTGCCGCCGCACTGCCAAGATCGCCGCCTTTAAAACCATCGTTAAAAACGCGGTAGACCAAGATTTCTGTCTCCTTACTCGGGCCGCCCTGCGTAGTCGCTTCGACAATCGCAAAGGTATCAAAAAACGCGTAGACAATATTCACCACCAGTAGAAAAAATGAGGTTGGTGATAGCAAAGGAAAGACAATCGTAGTGAACCGTTTTACCGGTCCTGCGCCGTCAATTGCCGCTGCTTCAATCAAAGATTTGGGGACCGATTGCAAACCCGCCAGAAAAAATAAAAAGTTATAACTAATCTGCTTCCAGACTGCGGCTAACACAATCAAAATCATCGCGTGTTGCCCGTTCAGCAAACTATTCCACTCAATACCAACATGCCGCAAAGCATGGGCAACAATACCTAAAGTCGGGTTCAGTAAAAACATCCATAACACCCCGACGACTACCGGTGACACGGCATACGGCCAGATCAAAAAAGTTTTGTAAATCGCAGCACCTTTGACAACCCGGTCTGCGAATACCGCGAAGACTAAGGAGATACTTAAACCGGACACGGCGACGAGAACCGAGAACAGTGCGGTAGTTTTGAAAGACTCTAAATAACTAGGATCAGCAAACAGCGTCTTAAAATTATCTAGCCAAACAAATTGAGTGGACATGCCGAATGCATCTTGCAGCAATACCGATTGATATAAAGCTTGTACCGCAGGCCAGAAAAAAAACAGTAGCGTCACAATAATTTGTGGCGCTACCAATGCGTAAGGCAGCCATGCCGAGCGGAATCGGGCGCGTTTTTCCAAGATCAACCTATAAGTAAAATCAATTTCTAGAGTGCATCAAATTGCTAGTGATCTACGATCTATGATCTGTGACCATAGATCACTCATTTATTTATTGGCCTTCTCAAACCGCTCTAACAACTCATTGCCGCGCGCGACGGCATTATCTAAGGCTTCTTTTGCCGTCTTTTTCCCACTCCAGACGGATTCCAATTCTTCATCCATGATGGTGCGTATCTGCACAAAGTTACCTAAGCGAATTCCGCGTGACTTGTCTGTGGTTTTTACGATCATCTGTTGCACGGCGATATTCGGGCCGGGATTTTTATCGTAGAAACCAGACTTCTTCGTCAGTTCATAAGCGGCATTAGTAATCGGTAAGTAACCCGTTTCCTGATGCCATTTGGCTTGCACTTCTGGCTGCGACAAAAATTTATAGAACTTAGCAACCGCTTTGTATTCATCAATTTTTTTACCGCTCATCGTCCATAAGGACGCGCCACCAATAATGGTATTTTGCGGCGCACCCGCAGCATCAGAATAGTAAGGAAGTGGCGCAACCGCAAATTTGAATTTAGCGTTTTTGACTACATTGCCATACGCCGAGCTAGATGAGGTCAGCATGCCGCACTCACCTGAATAGAACTTCGCCTCCGGTTCGTTCTTACGACCAGCGTAAGTGAAGTAGCCTTGCTTGGCCCAGTTCGCCATATTCTCAATATGCTTGACCTGTAACGGACCATTAAATTTCAGCCTGGCATCCAGTCCACCGAAACCATTACCTTTGGAAGCAAACTCAACGTTGTGCCAGGCAGAAAAACTTTCCAGATGTACCCAAGTTTGCCAGCCAGTGGTGAAACCACATTTTTCGCCATTTGCTTTTAAACGGGCGGCAGCAGCAACCACTTCTTGCCAGGTCGCCGGAGCTTTATTAGGATCCATCCCTGCTTTGGCGAACATGTCTTTGTTGTAGTAAAAAACTGTCGTCGAACTATTGAAAGGGAACGACACCATTTCACCTTTTGGCGTGGTGTAGTAACCGGCAACCGCAGGTATATACACAGAAGAGTCAAATTGCTCGCCAGCTAATTTCATGACCTCAGTCACCGGCTTGATCGCACCTTTGGAATACATCATGGTAGCGGTGCCGACTTCAAATACTTGCAAAATATTCGGTGCGTTGCCAGCGCGATATGCAGCAATAGCAGCAGCCATCGCCTCATCGTAGCTACCTTTGTAGACTGGTACGACTTTATAATCTAACTGGCTTTTATTGAATTGCTCCGAAAGCGCATTAACCCGATCACCTAGAGCGCCGGTCATCGAATGCCACCAGCTAATTTCAGTCAGCGCGTGAGCAGAATTGGATATTGTCCCCATAGCGAGCATGGCGAGAACAATGGATGTGAATTTAATTTTCATCATTGTCTTTCTTTTTAATTTTTTTAAAAATCTGGAGCCAGCTTTGTAAGCAAGTGAACTCCGGATTTGTCTCAGATTGTCTCAAATCTTTTCTTTAGTCAGATGCCCCCATTCTATGACCGGAATGTGACAGCCGTACTACGATAGCATTATCATCCATCGCGTGCGCAGATAGCACTTATAATTCTGCCATCAAACGAAATAAATCATCTATCCATCAAATGCCAATTTTTTTGTTGGTTACCCCAAATCCAATTTTATGCGCCCGCTTTCAAATCGAGTTTTACTGTACATCCAATTAGTTCGCCTGGATAAACCTATCGGTATTTTGCTATTGCTTTGGCCAACCTTAATCGCCTTGTGGATCGCCTCCAATGGCAAACCCAATTGGCAACTGGTATTGATATTTAGTCTAGGTACCGCTCTGATGCGCTCTGCTGGCTGCGCGATCAATGACTTTGCAGACAGGGACTTTGATAAGCATGTCAAACGTACTGCCGAACGGCCAATCACTAGCGGGAAAATTGCCTCATGGGAGGCGATAGTGATTGCAGTGATACTGGCATTAATCTCGTTTTTATTGATATTGCCGTTAAACACGCTGACTAAACAATTGTCTGTAGTAGCGGTATTAATCGCTGGCAGTTATCCTTATTTCAAGCGATTCTTTGCCATTCCTCAAGCCTATTTGGGGATTGCCTTTGGGTTTGGAATACCGATGGCATTTGCAGCGATACAAAATACCGTACCCGTGACTGCCTGGATTTTGTTATTGGCGAATATTTTTTGGGCTGTCGCTTACGATACAGAATATGCGATGGTCGATAGAGATGATGATCTGAGAATAGGCATACGCACTTCTGCCATTACCTTTGGCCGGTTTGACGTGCTGGCGGTAATGCTATGCTATTGCTTGAGTTTTTTACTCATATTATGGGTAGGCTGGCAGCAAGGTTTGGGTACCTGGTTTGTCGCGGGTATGGCGCTGGCAGTGGCATGTGCCCTATACCATTACACTCTGATACGCCGACGAGAAAGACTGGCTTGTTTTAAGGCGTTTCGTCACAATAACTGGTTAGGCGCTGCTATTTTTGCTGGTGTCGCACTCGACTATGCACTACAGTGAAAGCCGTATTAAATAGTTTATGCAGGCTTTACTTGTTTTTCAATTTCACTACTTTTGAGAGGAAATATCATGAGCTCAGCTGAACAGCATAAAGAAAAATTGATGCATGACCTGACCCAAGTTATTAAAGACGCGGAAGAATTATTAAAAAATTCTGAGCAGCAAGGAAGCGCTGGTTTCCAATCTGCTAAAGCCAAAATTGAACATACAATCAAAAACGCGAAAGCAGAAATTGAGCGTATCGAAGATCTGGTCGTCACCAAAGCAAAAGACGCGGCATACGCGACAGACGTCTATGTCAAAGATAATCCCTGGCAGTCAGCAGGTATTGCCGCCGGCGTTGGTTTATTAATTGGTCTATTGATCTCGCGTAAGTAAGGCTATGGCGATCACTGATTCCATCGCGCGGCTATCAGCCAATGTCATCGGCATTCTATACACACGGCTAGAATTGATTTCAGTAGAAGTGGAAGAAGAGCTAACGCGCTTTTCTTCCTATTTGCTGTGGTCACTGGTTGCATTATTTTGTGCAGGGATCGCTGTTTTATTGCTGATTTTATTGCTGATTGCGTCGTTCTGGGACAGCTATCGCCTAACCGTTTTACTATCTTTATTGGGCATATTTTCAGGCACGGCGATTGGACTTGGCTGGTGGTTAAAAACCACACTGAGTAATAGACCCCGCTTGCTGGCAGATACCTTAGTCGAGCTGCGTAAGGATGTGTCTGCGCTGCAAGGACACCAGGCGGACAATAGGGATGCAAACAAGGCAGGTGATCAATAATCATGGCATACGCAGCCAAACTTTTAACTCAACGACGATTAGCTTTGCTGGCTAAAACTCAAGTCCAGCGTGAGCTTTTGATTGCGGACAGTCGCCAATTTAAACAATCGCTGCAATTTCTTGAGTTGGGATTTCAGGCTGGTCAAACAATCAAGCGACATCCATTGATAAGTTTAGGTTTAACTGCTGCGACGTTATTGATTAAGCCTAAGCGCATCTGGTCGCTATTAAAAACCGGGCTTATGGCTTGGGAAATCTGGCAAGGCATTGCACCGACGGTGATGTCAAGACTTAAACCAAACTCTGTGTCAAAAACCGCTGACGGGCAATAATCTATCAGCTCGTTTGTATTGAATTGATGAATGCTTGAATTTGTTTACTGATTGAAAATTCACTACAATTCAATGCGGTTCACTGCAGTTCACTCCGACCCCAGCTCATCTCCTAACTCTTTACCACGCGCTGCGGCTGCTTTTACTGCGTCTATGATTGCCGCCTTTACGCCACTGTTTTCCATACTGGATAAAGCAGCATACGTTGTGCCGCCTTTGGAGGTCACTCGTTCGCGCAATACCGAGACTGGCTCATCGGAATTAAGCGCTAATAATGACGCCCCCTCAAAGGTGGAGATTGCCAATTGCGTTGCTTGCGCGCTAGTCAGTCCTAGCTCGACACCCGCTTGTTGCATCGCCTCAATAAAATAAAATACGTAAGCAGGGCCGCTACCAGACATCGCAGTAACGGCATCAATTAAGGGTTCCTGATCCAGCCAAATAGTAGAGCCGACTGCACTCATAATGTCTTCTGCCGCCTGCTTTTGCTCGTCAGACACGCCAGCAGTTGCAAATAAACCGGTAATTCCTTTGCCAATCAGTGCAGGGGTATTGGGCATACTGCGCACGATTTTTGGATAATCGTTAAGCCAGCGTGACAAATCGCTAGAACGGATTCCAGCCGCAATTGACAAAACTAATTGTCCCGACAGATGCGGCGCGAGAGCAGCTGCGACCTCACGTAATTGTTGTGGCTTAACCGACAAAATGATGACATCCGTTTGCTGAATCAGCGCGCTGGCATCACCAATGACACCAATAGCACTGCCAGCCTCAAGAGATAATCCTGTCGTTACACCGAACCTCGCTGACAATTTGTCTAAGGACGCCTGATAAGTATCAATCACATGCACATTTGCGGGAGTAGTCAAATCAGGTAACAAGCCGCCAATTAAAGCGGTTGCCATATTGCCGCCGCCAATAAAGATCATTTTTAATTTATTTTGCATAATTTCTATTCCCAAAAATAGCTGATCCTATCCGCACCATGGTGCTACCTTCGGCGATTGCGGCATGCATATCTGCACTCATCCCGATGGAGAGGGTATCTAACATCAGACCATGTGTGTTCAGTTGGTCTTGCAGCATGCGCAATTGCAAAAAAGGCTGTCTTTGCTGTTCTACAGTGGTCGCCGGCTCTGGGACTGCCATCAGGCCACGCAACCGTAGTCTAGGCAATTGAGCGATATGTAAAGCCAGTGCCAGAGCCTGGTCTGGCAACACGCCACTTTTACTCGCCTCCCCGCTGATATTCACTTGCAGACAAATGTTTAAATCCGGCATACCGACAGGACGCTGCTCGGACAGTCGTGTGGCAATTTTTTCTCTATCTACAGAATGAACCCAAGCAAACGACTCTGCGATCTGACGGGTTTTATTACTTTGGATAGGCCCAATAAAATGCCATTCAAGCAATAAATCTGGCGCAAGTTTGCGTACCGTTTCAATTTTATCTATCGCTTCTTGTACGTAATTCTCACCAAATGCATGCTGATCGGCATGCGCCGCTTCAATCACTGCATCGGCAGCAAAAGTTTTAGATACCGCTAATAGTGTGATCTGTTGTGGATCGCGACCAGCGGCAGTTGCTACCGCCGCCAAATCAGCACGCACGGCTTGCAAGTTGTCAGATATTAAGGACATAATCGGGATACATGATTTTGCAACGAAAATAGCACTTTTCTGATTGTTCAGTGCTATCGTTATTGCGATTGTTTAGGCTCGTTGAATTGAAACTCTGAACGTTAGAACTCTGAATGGAACCACGACAAGACTAGAACGCGTTTTTCTGTCAACTCAGGCTCAATCCAGTATCAACTCAGGGTTAATTTATTCTCAGTAGATTATTCTTAGTACACTCCCAAGCAAAGTCTCACCGCACATTTAATTATCGGAATTATAAATGGACATTTCAGAACTACTGGCATTCTCGGTCAAGAATAACGCATCCGATTTACACCTTTCTTCAGGCTTGCCACCTATGATACGTGTGCATGGTGATGTCAGGCGTATTAATTTGCCACCACTTGATCATAAAGATGTACATGGTTTGATCTATGACATCATGAATGACTCACAGCGCAAGATATATGAAGAGACACTGGAATGCGATTTCTCTTTTTCCATCCCAGGTCTGGCACGCTTCCGGGTTAATGCGTTTAATCAAGAACGCGGTGCAGCAGCAGTAATGCGTACTATTCCATCAAAAATTCTAAGTCTGGAACAGTTAAATACACCGCGTATTTTTACAGAATTATCTTTAAAACCGCGTGGTTTAGTCTTAGTCACCGGCCCAACCGGGTCTGGCAAATCGACGACGCTGGCGGCAATGGTGAATCATGTCAACGAAAATGAGTACGGTCATATTCTGACAGTAGAAGATCCTATTGAATTTGTGCATGAATCAAAAAAATGTCTGATTAATCAACGTGAGGTCGGGCCACATACAAAATCATTTACCAACGCCTTGCGCTCTGCTTTGCGTGAAGATCCTGACGTGATTCTGGTCGGTGAGTTGCGCGATCTGGAAACTATCCGTTTGGCACTGACCGCCGCTGAAACCGGCCACTTGGTATTTGGAACCCTGCATACTTCCTCTGCGGCCAAAACCATTGATCGTATTGTTGACGTTTTTCCGGCAGAAGAAAAAGAGATGGTGCGTTCTATGTTGTCGGAGTCTCTGCAAGCCGTTATCTCGCAAACTCTGCTTAAAACGAAGGATGGCTCCGGTCGCGTAGCAGCACACGAAATCATGTTGGGTACACCCGCGATCCGTAATTTAATACGCGAAGCGAAAATTGCACAGATGTATTCATCGATCCAAACTGGCAGTAATTTAGGCATGCAAACGCTGGATCAAAATCTGACAGATTTAGTCAGACGGAATGTCATCTCTGTAGGAACTGCGCGAGCGGCAGCTAAAACGCCGGATAATTTCCCAGGTTAATTGCAGCAAACAAGTATCTATAAGGACGCTCAAGATGGAACGCGATCAGGCCACCAAATTCATGCACGACTTGCTAAGGCTAATGCTAAGCAAGAACGGCTCGGATTTATTTATCACAGCAGAATTTCCACCTGCCTTTAAAATCGATGGCAAAGTGACGCCGGTATCAAATCAGCCACTAACTTCAGCCCACACGGTTGATTTAGCACGCTCGATCATGAACGATAAGCAAGCTGCCGAATTTGAATCCACCAAAGAATGTAATTTCGCGATTAATCCTGCCGGCATGGGTCGTTTTCGCGTTTCTGCTTTTATGCAACAAGGTCGTGTTGGCTTGGTTTTACGTACGATCACGACAGCAATTCCGAAGTTAGAAGACTTAGGTTTACCGGAACATCTTAAAGATGTGGCGATGACCAAACGTGGTTTGGTCATCATGGTTGGTGCGACTGGCTCAGGTAAATCAACTTCGCTGGCGGCTATGCTCGGGCACCGCAATGCGAATAGCTACGGCCATATCATTACCATTGAAGATCCGATTGAATATGTACACCCGCATGGTAATTGCATTATTACGCAGCGTGAAATTGGTATCGATACCGAGGACTGGGGTGCTGCTCTGAAGAATTCATTGCGTCAAGCACCAGACGTGATACAGATCGGTGAGATCCGTGATCGCGAGACCATGGATTTTGCGATTGCTTTTGCAGAAACTGGACATCTTTGCCTTGCGACTCTGCATGCCAATAGCTCGAATCAGGCGCTAGACCGTATCATCAACTTCTTTCCGGAGGAACGTCGTGCACAATTGCTGATGGATTTGTCCTTAAACTTAAAAGCAGTAATTTCTCAGCGACTTATCCCTTTACGCGGAAAAAAAGGCCGTGTTGCTGCGATCGAAATCATGCTGAACTCACCGCTGGTTTCTGACCTGATCTTCAAGGGTAACGTGCATGAAATTAAAGAAATCATGAAAAAATCTCGTGAGCTTGGCATGCAAACCTTTGATCAATCTCTGTTTGATTTACATGAGGCAGATTTGATTACGTATGAAGATGCTTTGCGCAATGCTGACTCGGTCAATGAACTACGTCTCGCGATTATGTTGAGAGGTAAAGAATCAAAAGACCGCGATTTAACTGCAGGAACCTCACATTTAGGAATCGTATGAGCGTACTCGACTTCAATGCAGATAATCTGCAAGGCCAACCCGTTGATCTAAAACAATATGCAGGCAAAGTTCTTCTTATTGTAAATACCGCCAGCAATTGTGGCTTTACTCCGCAGTACAAAGGCTTGGAAGCGGTGTACCAGCAATTTAGAGATAAAGGCGTAGAAGTATTAGGTTTTCCATGTAATCAGTTTGGTCATCAGGAGCCTGGCACAGCGGATGAGATTGGTTCATTTTGTGAAAAAAATTATGGCGTGACTTTTCCGCTTTTTGCCAAAATTGATGTAAATGGCAAAGATGCTCATCCGCTATATCAATACCTGAAATCGAAAGCACCAGGCTTACTGGGTAGTGAGGCGATCAAATGGAATTTCACTAAATTTCTGATCAAAAAAGACGGTAAAGTATTCAACCGATATGCGCCGCTGACAACGCCTGCCGAACTGGTGGCGGATATAGAAAAACTGCTAGCGGAATAAGTGACGCAAGTGACGCCAATGGCGCTAACGGCGCAGGTAAAACAGCAGATCAGGTGAGTTTGGCGAGATGCAATGCAAAAGGCAAAATCAATGCAGTAAGTAGCCCGGAAATGCCCATCGCCAAACCAGCAAATGCGCCCATTTGCTCACTCACCTGAAACGCTCTGGCAGTACCGATTCCATGCGCACTCACGCCGAGTGCGAATCCTCTGATGCTCTCGTCCTTAATCTTTAGCAGATTCAGTAAACCACGCGCCATCGTTGCTCCCAGAATGCCGGTAATCATCACTAATACGGCAGTTAGCGAGGGCAAACCACCGACTTTTTCTGCAATCCCCATCGCGATTGCCATCGTCACCGATTTGGGTGCGATAGACAGTATCGTTACTACTGACGCACCAAATAACCAGGCTATGCACATCGCGCTGACAATCGCAGCCGCACTCCCCAGCAAAGCACCCGCGAGGAAAGCAAACCAGTCACGCTTTAATTTACCCAACTGCTGATACAAAGGAATTGCTAACGCGACAGTCGCTGGCCCCAGCAAAAAATGAACAAACTGAGCGCCGTTAAAATACGTCTTATAGGGTGTATGAGTCAGCGTCAGCAAAAACACCAATAAAATAACTGCAATCGCAACGGGATTAGCCAGCGGATTGAACTTTGCTTTTTCATACAATTTATAAGCAACTTGGTATGCCAATAGCGTGGCAGTCAACCCTAATAACGGGGACGCTGCAAGATATACCCACAGATTACTGAATTCACTAAAATGGGCACTCATTTTTGCAACCAGCGCACGACAACTGCCGTCACAATAATTGAGAGCGCCGTACTAATCAGCAGCGCCAAAACCAGCGGCAACCATTCATCTAATACCCTCTGACCGTACACCATAATGCCAACCCCGGCAGGAATAAATAATAGAGAAAGATGACGTAAGAATTCCTGAATCGTAGGTGCGAGTTTTTGCGCCAAATCTTTTTTTAATAACAGGAAAAAGAATAGCAACAACATACCGACCACCGGCCCCGGTATTGGTAGCGCAGTCAGATATACAAAGCCTTCGCCTAAGCACTGAAAAATCAGCAAAATAGTGAAGGTCTGTATCATGATTATTCGCTTACTTAATTTCGCTTAAAGTATCGCTTAAAGCGCTGTCCAGCAATTCCACCCAATGCCGCACAGGCGTACTGGTACCGGATTGCAAATGCGTGAGGCAGCCGATATTGGCCGACAAAATGATCTCAGCACCCATCGCCTGTAAATTGCGTAATTTATTGTCACGCAACTGATACGACAATTCTGGCTGCAATACAGAATAAGTCCCGGCGGAGCCACAGCATAAGTGGCTATCTGCACATAGCTTTACATCCACTCCGGCGCTGCGTAACAAGCCCTCTACCTTGCCGCGAATTTGCTGGCCATGTTGCAAAGTACAAGGCGGATGCCAGACAATACGTTGAGTGATTTTTCCTTGAAGTTTGCGCGCCAGTTCAATTTCAAATTCTGGCAGAATTTCGCTTAAGTCTCGCGTCATTGCTGAAACACGTCGTGCTTTTTCTGCATAGGCCTTGTCATGTGCAAGTAAATGTCCGTAGTCCTTTACGGTGACGCCACAACCCGATGCCGTCATCACAATAGCTTCTGCACCCTGCTCTACATAAGTCCACCATGCATCAATATTGCGACGCATATCGTCCAAACCACCATCCTGATCGTTGAGGTGAAAACGAATGGCACCGCAGCAGCCAGCCTTAGCTGCGACGATCAGTTGTACGCCTAAAGCATCCAACACGCGCGCAGTAGCGGCATTGATGTTAGGCGACATCGCAGGTTGTACGCAACCATCCAGCAGCAGCATCTTGCGCACATGTTGTGCTTGCGGCCAGTTGCCTGAAGCTTGCGCGACCGGCACTTTATTCTGTAAGACTTTTGGCAATAAGGGACGTACTGCCTGTCCCAACTTCATCGCTGGATTAAAAATAGATTGTCGCGGCAGTATCTGCTTGAGTGCAGCACGCATTAAGCGTTGCGCCATTGGTCGTGGGACTTGGTCTTCAACCACCTTGCGACCAATGTCGATCAGCCGGCCGTATTGCACACCAGATGGACAAGTCGATTCACAATTGCGACATGTTAAACAACGATCCAGATGCTGCTGGGTTTTTACCGTAGCGGGCTTACCTTCCAATACTTGCTTAATCAGATAAATGCGTCCACGTGGGCCATCTAATTCGTCTCCCAGCAATTGATAAGTGGGGCAAGTAGCGGTACAAAAACCGCAGTGAACGCACTTGCGCAAAATCTCTTCGGCTTCCTGGCCTTCGCGAGTGTTCTTGATAAAATCAGCGAGATTAGTTTGCATAGTTTTTCTAATTACAGATCAGAGTACATGCGTCCGGGATTAAATATCCCCGCCGGATCAAACGCCGCTTTTAAATTGCGATGAATTTTGGCAACCGCAGGTGTTAGTGGTGCGAATACGCCAACCGACTTGTCGCCAGCGCGGAATAAGCTCGCATGACCACCAGCGCGACTGGCAGCATCGCGTATGTGCTGCGGGTTTTCATCGGTGAATAACCAGCGTTGCGCGCCGCCCCATTCGATCATGGATTTGCCAGTCAACTGCGACGGTGCTGCACTGCTTGGCAATGACAAGCGCCATAATCCATGTTCATCATCCTGTGCAAAAAATTCATGTGTCTGCTCGCGTAAAGAATGCCAGTAGCTTGCCGCGTCCTTAACCTCTTCACCACCAAGCTGTTTTTTAGCGGAACGTATTGCCGCTTCAGCACCAGACAAACGTAACATCAGACGACCAACATGCCATGCGCTGGCGGAAATGGGCAAGGCCTGTCCTCCCCATTGATTTAGTCTAGTCAGTGCCTCGGCTTCTGACAAAGCAAATACCAGCGTGGTCTCGGCAAACGGTTTAGGTAATACCTTAATCGAGATATCGGTAATCAAACCCAAGGTTCCCATCGACCCCGCCAGCAACCGCGAGACGTCATAGCCAGCGACATTCTTCATCACCTGGCCACCAAAATGCAGTAATTCGCCACGACCATCCATCAGGCTGGCACCCAACACAAAATCCCTTACCGCACCGACCGTCGCCCGCCGCGGACCGGATAAACCCGCGGCCAGCATACCACCCAAGGTCGCATGCTGATTGAAGCGTGGCGGCTCGAATGCCAGCATTTGATGATGCTGATCCAAAGCTGCTTCGATCTGCGCCAGCGGAGTACCGCAACGCGCCGTGATGACCAGCTCAGTTGGTTCATAGGCTACGATGCCAGCGTAAGCGCGGGTATCAAGCAACTCGCCGACGCTTTGCTGCCCATACCAGCTTTTACTCGCACCGCCCTGAATGCGTAGCGCGGTCTTGTGCGCAGATGCCGCCTGAATTCGTTCACGAAAGTCTTGTAAAATTTTTTCCATATCAGCGATATTGGTTCGTCGTGTTTTTCATGTTTTATTTTTGTTGCTTATATGAATACCGGATTTTTTAGAGAATCATTTCCAAAATCAGTCGTCCATACGTTCTGGGGCTCTCCAGCCATTTTCGTGCCAGAAGGCGCAGAATATATGGACGTCTAAAATCGAGGCAAATCGGGGAACTTCAATTGTCCACGTTTGACATGCATACGACCATACTCAGCACAGCGACGCAAAGTCGGAATTGCCTTATCCGGGTTAAGCAAAAATGCAGTATCAAACGAGCGCTTTACCGCACGGAATGCATCTAACTCTGCAGCAGAAAACTGCACGCACATCGAGTTGATTTTTTCTATGCCGACACCATGCTCACCAGTAATCGTGCCGCCAACTTCTACGCATAATTCCAGTATTTCCGCACCGAATAATTCAGCCTGATGAAATTCCCCTTCCTTATTCGCATCGAACAAAATCAAAGGATGCAAATTACCATCACCCGCATGGAATACATTAGCGCAACGCAAACCATATTTTTGTTCCATAGCCGCAATGCCAAGTAATACCTGGGACAGATTTTTGCGTGGAATCGTGCCATCCATACAGTAATAATCAGGGGAAATCCGGCCAGCAGCAGGGAAGGCATTTTTACGCCCCGACCAGAACTTAAGCCGCTCTGCTTCGCTTTGGGAGACCGCGATGGCGGTAGCACCTGCGTTTTCCAGCACTTCGCACATGCGCTGGATTTCTTCTTCTACTTCATCATCGGTGCCATCGGATTCGCATAATAAAATCGCCTCGGCGTCAACGTCGTAACCTGCTTTTACAAACGGCTCTACCATGCGTGATGAGGTCTTATCCATCATCTCTAATCCGGCAGGAATAATGCCGGCAGCAATCACATTCGCGACGGCGTTACCGCCTTTAACTACGTCATCAAACGAGGCCATGATGACGCGCGCGGCTTGCGGCTTAGGCACTAATTTAACGGTCACCTCAGTGACAACTCCGAGCATACCTTCTGATCCTATGAATACGGCGAGGAGATCAAGCCCTGGAGCATCTAATGATTCGCCACCCAGCTCAATTACCTCACCGTCAATGGTGATTGCGCGAACCCGTAATACATTGTGAACGGTCAGGCCGTACTTGAGACAATGCACACCGCCAGAATTTTCGGCAACGTTACCACCTATCGTACAGGCGATTTGGGAAGATGGATCAGGTGCGTAATACAAACCTAAACTAGATACGGCTTCTGAGATGGCAAGATTGCGTACGCCAGGCTGGACTACCGCCGTGCGCGAATACGCGTCCACCTTGATAATTTTGTTTAGTCTGGCGGTAGACAATACCACGCCATCAACGATAGGCATCGCGCCACCGGATAAGCCAGTACCGGCACCGCGCGGCACGATAGGGACGTTGAGTTCGCGGCAAATATTTAAGACCGCAATCACTTGCTGCTCATTTTCAGGCAAGCTAACGACCATAGGTAATTGACGATAAGCCGCCAAGCCATCGCACTCATACGGTCGGGTATCTTCTTCCTGATACAGCACGCTACGCTCTGGCAATACCTTTCGCAATGCAGCGACTACAGCGAGCTGGCGCTGCTGATGCGCCTGGGTAGATTGCGATGCTACTTGCGGCAGTGTTTGTGGCAGTATTTT
Source organism: Undibacterium sp. GrIS 1.8 (assembly GCF_040544445.1). Classification (NCBI taxonomy): domain Bacteria; kingdom Pseudomonadati; phylum Pseudomonadota; class Betaproteobacteria; order Burkholderiales; family Oxalobacteraceae; genus Undibacterium; species Undibacterium sp. GrIS 1.8. Next base: position 161,471 of record NZ_JBEONQ010000002.1, read on the forward strand.
TTTTGGCTGCACGTCATCAATTGCTGTCTGCGTCATAGTGGCTCCCTTTTAACGACTCGCTTTTAGCGACGGCCTTTTGGTTATTCCGTTTTTAATTCAGTGTAATCAAAGTCGTCTTCGTTGTGATGAATTGTTGCAAAGCGCTACGCTGAATAATTTTCAGGCGTAAAAAAAGGACGCCGCAGCATCCTTTTTTATCCCAACTCTCGCAAATATTATGCAGAGAAAGAAGATCCACAACCACAGGTTGTTGTCGCATTTGGGTTTTTAATCACAAATTGCGCGCCCTCTAAATCATCTTTGTAATCGATCTCTGCACCAACCAGATACTGGTAGCTCATTGAGTCGATCAACAACTGCACGCCATTTTTAGTCATTGCGGTGTCGTCTTCATTGATGATTTCATCAAAAGTAAAACCGTACTGAAAACCCGAGCATCCGCCACCTTGGACAAACACGCGTAGTTTCAGATCAGGATTACCTTCTTCTTCAATCAATTGTGCTACTTTAGCGGCGGCACTCTCACTAAAAATAATTGGTGCTGGCATTTCGGCTACTGCATTCATTTCGTGCTCCTACTGTTCTGACAGGTCTTTATTATAGACCTATATGGTGTTAGATGTTTCAGTGACGCGGTTGCTTGTAATAAAGCTTAGCTGTGCGAGGAAGCTAATTTCAATACGGGCTCGCTAGCTTGTTCATGTGTCAATTTACCAGTGACTAAAGCGCCGTTCATCATTTCTAGCGCCTTATAATGCACATCGCCTGAAATTCTGGCTTTAGGTTGCAACTCAATCAATTCTGAAGAAAAAACAGGCCCGTTGATTTCGCCATTCACAACGACATGACCGGCGCGGACTTCGCCATCAATTTTAGCTTGCTCAGAAATGACCAGCATGCTGGATTCTTCAGGATTAGCGATGACGTTACCGGTAACATGACCATCAATCCGCAGGCCGCCTTTGAAATGCAAATCGCCTTGGATGCTGGTGGAAACGCCAATCAGGCTATCAATCGTATTTTTATTTTTGCGATTAAACATGAATAAACTCCTTACAAATTAATCGACTGCTGAGCGCGTATTTGACCTTTGTCCATTACTTTGGCTTGTAGCGATTTTACCGTTGCGCCTTCTGGCAAAGTAACTACACCCTCTAAACGCTGATAGTATCTAAACGATAACTTTAATTTGCCAGCATCACCCATTTTAGGATCGGGGAATTGCATCATAACAGGTTTGCCAGCCTGTACTAAAGATAGCGATAGCTGCACGTCACCAACAAAATCGCGCCCGCCTTTACCGCCTTGCATAATCAAAATACGATAACGCATTTGATTTGGCGCAACCATTTCTGCTTTAACTCGCTGCACAGTAATGCCTTCTGCGCCAGTAGCAGATGGCATCAGGCTTTCAAAAAAAGCCAAATCATCTTTTAGCTTCAGATTTTCTGCCGTCAAATTTTTGACCTGATCGGTTAATTGCTTTTGCGTAGATTTCTCAATATTTTGCTGACTATCTACCGTGTTTACTTGTGCAGCCAGTTTGTCGCGTTCGGCGGTGATCTGTTCTATCTGTACATGTAGTTGCTCAACCTGCTCTGGTTTAATTTTCGGCCCAAACGCAAAACTGCGACCTAAATCGTAAGTCCACAGCGCAACGGCACCGCCTAAACCAAGAATCAAAACGATCAGCGCCGCTTTGATCGTCCAAGGCTGGTCTTGGCGTATCGTCATTTTCGACGCGCTAAGACGTCGTAACGAAGAACGTGACTTAGCCATGCCTTAAGGCAGAACAGCGACGTGCTGTAAGCCCGTGCGTTCATCCAGATCAAACATAATATTCATACATTGCACAGCTTGACCAGCTGAGCCCTTAACCAGATTATCTTGCACCACCAAAACGATCACTGTGTTCCCGTTATTTGGCCTATGCAAAGCCAAACGTAGCATATTTGATGCACGGGTAGACCGGGTCTCTGGATGGCTAGCAAATGGCATCACATCCACAAAAGGTTCATCTTTATAGGCATCAACAAATAATGCCTGCAAGTGCTCATTACTTATTTCCCTATTCAGCCGACCATATAAAGTCGAATGCATGCCACGTATCATTGGCACCAGATGAGGCGTAAATAGCAATCCAATTTTGTCGTCTGTCACATATTGCAGTTGCTCGACAGTCTCTGGATGATGGCGATGACCCGACACGCTATACGCTTTGAAATTATCGCCCGCTTCAGTAAACAACAAACTGATTTCTGCTTTGCGACCCGCTCCAGAGACACCGGACTTGCAATCGGCAATCAGATTGCCTGCATCAATTACACCAGCCTTTAGCAGCGGATAAAAGCCGAGCTGCATGGTTGTTGGATAGCAGCCGGGATTACCAATAACACGTGCTGTTTTGATCGCGGCACGATTCAGCTCAGGCAAACCATACACGGCCTCAGTCAACACGTCTGTGCAGCTATGGGGAATGCCGTACCATTTTTCAAACTGATTAACATCTTTTAGGCGAAAATCCGCTGCCAGATCGATTACTTTGACACCCGCAGCCAGCAACTCAGGCGCTTGTGCCATGGCGACACCGTGTGGCGTCGCGAAAAACACCACATCGCATTCAGTTAATTTTGCTTTATCAGGGGAAGAAAATGCGATATCAAGATGTCCACGTAGAGACGGATACATGTCCGCCACTGGCAATCCATCTTCCTTACGTGAAGTGATTGCAACGATTTGCGCCTGCGGGTGAGTTGCGAGCAAACGTAGCAGCTCTACCCCAGTGTAACCAGTGCCACCAACTATACCTATTTTGATCATCGTATATTCCTCGACAGAAATTTTGTTCGTATTTTAGCAGTAGAACTGACAAAAAATTGTAAATAAGACTCTGACATAAATTAGACTCTTAATACAGTTCCAAATGAAAAAAGCCGCCAGGTAGATAACCTGACGGCTTTTTGAAACAGAGTCCGCGAGATTAACGCTTGGAGAACTGCTTAGCGCGACGTGCTTTACGCAAGCCGACTTTTTTACGTTCAACTTCACGAGCATCACGAGTAACGAAACCAGCTTTTGACAGCTCTGGCTTCAATGTTGCTTCGTAGTCGATCAATGCACGAGTAATACCGTGACGAACCGCACCAGCTTGGCCGGACTCGCCGCCGCCGTGTACGTTGACCATGATATCGAAAGTTTCGAGATGGTTAGTCAATTCCAAAGGCTGACGAATAACCATCAGACCTGTTTCACGAGAGAAGTATTCGTTCGCTGGCTTGCCGTTCACAACGATCTTGCCGCTGCCGGTTTTCAGGAAGACGCGAGCAACTGCGCTCTTGCGACGGCCAGTACCGTAGTTGTAATTACCGATCATGGCTAATCCTTAGATGTCGAGTACTTGAGGTTGCTGCGCAGTGTGCGGATGAGTTGCCTCAGCGTACACTTTCAGCTTCTTGATCATCGCGTAACCGAGTGGGCCTTTAGGCAACATGCCTTTAACTGCCTTCTCGAGTGCACGGCCTGGAAAACGCGCTTGCATTTTCTGGAAATTAGTTTCGTAGATACCGCCTGGGTAGCCAGTGTGACGGTAGTAAGTCTTATTCAGAGCTTTAGTACCTGTAACACGCAGTTTACCTGCATTGATTACGACGATGAAATCGCCCGTGTCAACGTGGGGAGTAAATTCAGGTTTGTGTTTGCCGCGCAAACGGAGTGCCACTTCGCTGGCAACACGTCCGAGTATTTTGTCCGTCGCGTCAATCACGAACCAGTCGCGCTGCACTTCGTGTGCTTTTGCGGAAAAGGTTTTCATGATGAATCCTAGTAAGAGTTAAAAACGCCCTGTGTTCTTGGTACTTTGGTGGTTCTGCCGACAATTAATTGGCAGACTCTCCCTTGTAACTTCCCTCTTGGGCTAACAGAGAGTCGGAAATTATAGTATTTTCAAGGACTTAGTGCAAGCACTGTTTAAAAAATGAGCAAATAGATCGACCATATCTTGATTAAACAAGCGCAAAAAATGAACAAAAAAAACCCGAAGACTTGGCTTCGGGTTGAATCCACCTAAGGAGGCAGAGGAGACAATTGCGTGGTTACTTAAAAGCAATACTTAAATAACCGATGAGTCAATAATAGAACAATAAATTGTGCAGTGCAAGATAATCTATGTAATTTTTTTAAAAATAGTGCCTTTTAAACTCATTTTTTTACAAGTTTTTTATAGCAGAAGCACTTATTTCTGATTATCGGACTGGGGTGATGATTATGTGCAGCATTTTTTACTATTTTTGCGGAGAAATCCCAAACTTAGCGCTGCGTTACAATGGCGGCCTGGTTATATTATTTTAGGGCTTAGGCAAAATTGTTCCCGTAAAGCGTAGCGACTGAGGCCGTACTCAAGTATGACTAGTCACTACAACGTAGCCGGAATAGTTTTGCGTAAAACCTATATTTTGGAGGTAACACATGGAAGCAACAGTACGTTGGACTGGCTTATCGGGTATGTCGTTTTTAGCAGAAACCGGCTCTGGCCATGCAGTCATGATGGATGGCGCGCCCGATGGCGGCGGCCGCAATCTGGCACCGCGCCCGATGGAAATGGTGTTGCTAGGGACTGGCGGCTGCTCTGCTTACGATGTGGTGTTGATATTGCGCAAAAGCAAACAAGATATACGTGGCTGCGAAGTCAAATTACAAGCAGAGCGGGCAGAAACCGAGCCTAAGGTTTTCACTAAGATCAATTTCCACTTTATCGTTCGCGGTCGTAACTTGAAACCTAACCTGGTGGAACGCGCGATTAAACTCTCGCATGAAAAATATTGCTCTGCCTCGATCATGTTAGAGAAAACTGCGGCTATGACACACACTTATGAAATCATCGAGGATTTGGATTTAGCCCCAGAGCATGTACAGCTTGAGGCTTAAACCGGGTGCCTTGTTTTCATTAGTATATAAGCGGTCAGGCTTTAATTTCCGCCAGGCTTGGTATGATCAGGATCGGCAGAATCGCCCTCTGCTGGCTCCCTTGGCGGAGTGTTTGCGGTAGCGTCTGTGACCTGATCGACGGCGGTGCTTGGTTTGTCTTGCGGCCTGCCAAAAATCGAAATATACGTCGGATAAAATGAGCAGTACATCACCACTGTCAACATCAGTGATACCGGCAACATAATAATCACGCCTAAAATTGGTTTGCCTACGATAAGGACGATGATTAAGCTCAATACGGTTGGCAACATCACCCCTATTAATAACCAGGACAATCCATAAATCACGAACGCCTTACCAGCACCGCGTACCGCAAAAAAGCTATAAAACACGGACTTGCCCAAGCCCATTTCCTGCCAGACGATCAGCGGCGCAGCGAACCAAAATGCCATTAATGCAGGGATATACACCACTGCAGAACACAGCATGCCCCAAAACATACCGGGATCCGGCAAACTTTGAGTGTCTTTTGGGTCTATCGGTTTTTGGGTCGTCAAATAATTCCAGAATGCGCCATCGTCAACCAAAGTCGATGCGCCGATTGCCAGCATCGCAGCGATCAGATAAAGAGAACCTAGCGTCAGCAACCGAGAAAATGCAGGCGAACGAAAACCCAGCAGTAAAAGATTAGGATGAACTCTTTGTCCGTTTTCGATATGGCGACAAGCTTGTAAGAAACTCATAGAAAAGACCGGCACCAGTATCATCGGCAAAAACTGCCCGACGAAGGGAATCAGGCCAATTGCCATCGTCAAAAACATATACGCAAAAAACAGCGTCAACATTTCTACAGGCTGTTTACGGAAAAGCTGAAATCCAGCTTTAACCCAAGCCCATCCCATCATTGGCGCGGGATTGGAATTGGGGGATAACTCTACATTAGGCTGATTCATTGTTTGTGTTACGTGGCGGCTAGGGGTACAGGGATCGGTAAAGGAGGAGCGTTATTCGCCTCGCGTAGGCGAAGAATACGCTCAAAATGGCCGGGGTCATGCGGCGTCAGCATTTCAGCATCACGCGGCAAATAAAAATCATAAGATCGGGATAACCAAAATCGCAGCGCCGCAGCGCGTAGCATCGGCTGCCAGGCAATTTGCTCATCGGCAGTAAATGCTCGCACCGCATGGTAGGCAGTCAGCAGAGCATGGACTCTGGGCAAATCCAGCTCACCAGTCGCTACGTCAATACACCAGTCGTTGACCGTTACAGCGACATCAAATAACCAGGTGTCGCAACCGGCGAAATAAAAATCAAAAAAACCTGTCAGCCGCTCACCGTCAAACATCACATTATTACGAAACAAGTCTGCATGCACAGGTCCGCCCGGCAATGCTTTATAAATCGCGGTAGTGGCAAATGTCTCTTGATAATGCATCTCTGCGCACAACAGATGCTGGTTAGTCTCAGATAAAAACGGCAATACCGCGGGGGTAGTCTGATTCCACCATTCAAGACCGCGTAAATTAGGCTGGCGTATTTCAAAATCTTTGGCCGCCACATGCATACGCGCCAGCATTGCACCTACTTCTGCGCAATGGGATGCGGCGGGTGCCATTTGCGAACTGCCTTCTAATTTGCTGACAATTGCTGCTGGCTTGCCGTGCAAGGAAGAGACTAATTCCCCTTGATCATTTGCAATTGGCGCTGGTACCAAAACACCGCGATCTGCCAGATGGCGCATTAACTTGAGGTAAAACGGCAGTTGTTCAAAACTCAGATTTTCAAAAATCGTCAGAACAAATTCACCTGCATCGGTATTGATAAAAAAATTACTGTTTTCAATGCCGGAGGCGATGCCTTTAATTGATAACGCGTTCCCCAATGGGAATTGCGTCATCCACGGACGAAGATCGTCCAGACTTACCGATGTAAATACTGCCATATCAAGAAAAGAGAGTGAGGCTGTTATGAATTATTTTTTTGTCGCTGAACTTGTCGCCGCTGAAGACGCTGGTGCAGAGACCGGTGGGGAAGAGACTTTCGGCGCTGGAGCCAAAGTCGGAATCTCTTCCACTTCTTTTGCTTCTTTTTTGCCGCCGAACTCCATTACCTTCCACTGCGCGCCACGGTTTGCATCGCCTTGTACTGTGCCTCGGGGTGCATTACCAATTTCTGGATTAGCCTTGATGGTGTAATTACTACCTGCAGCAGTCACTTCAGCCTCTGTCACTTTACCGCCCACAGCACGCTTTTCTACGATCTTGCTTGGCGTGCTGGCCTTTGGTCCCGGTTTAATCAGTTTGACACCACTATCTGGCGCTTCTTCAATGCGCTCTAAAGGTACTGCTGCAGATGCTACTGATGCAGCGGAAGGCGGGGCTGACGAGACTGACTTAGTCTGTGCCATTGCACTAAAAGGCAAAATTACTGCACTTAAGCAAAACAAAACGAGCGTAGATGGCTTGGAAAATTTTTTCATGATAGTCACTTCAGGCTTGTGGAATCGTGCTGCCATTGTAGCAAAGGGCTGCAACTACTCACAGTTATATCCAGATTATCTGGCAAGGATTTAACCCAGATTTTCCATTAGACCACTACTACTTCGCAAAAAACGCAGAGGGCATGCGGTGTTCAGCGGGATAGCACGACCGCGATTTGAGTGCGAGCGCTACAGCGACAAAAATACCAGGAGGTCGACGCAAAGCTTATACCCAGGCTGATGACGCTGAAATATTTCAGAACGACGATAGCAATATGCGCAACCACGATCGATACGAATCCGCATTTAAACGACTGTCTGCAATGGCTGCTTAGTTCGGCTCACTAATCAAGTCTGATCACTTAACTAGTCAGCTCCAAGCTGCCAATAACAGTCTGAAATAAATATACTCCCCCATTATTTTCATAAATATGCCTTACAGACCAAGTAATCTATGGACACTTAAATATACTAATATGGAGTATATATTTTATCGAATCAACATATCAGCCAGCAATGCAACCCGCAACGCACACCGCATCCGCCATGTTTAATGCTGTTAGCGATCTAACACCAAGCACTACAAATACAGCATTTTCTGCCGCTCTTCGTCCGAAGGTTCGATATCTCTTGCCTCATAAAACGCAAAAATCGCGTCCACGATATTGGCAGGCTCGTCAATCAATTGCACCAGATTTAAATCGCTTGCGTCTATCGTGCCATTGCCGACTAGCTGGGTTTTAATCCAATCCAGTAAGCCACGCCAAAAACTACTACCGACCAAAATCACCGGAATATGCCGAGTCTTGCCGGTCTGGATCAATGTCAGCACCTCGGTCAATTCATCCAAAGTACCAAAACCACCGGGAAAAACCACATAAGCATCGGCGTATTTTACAAAGGCGACTTTGCGTGCAAAAAAATGCCGGAAGGTCAGCGAGATATTTTGCCAAGGGTTATTTTTCTGCTCATGCGGTAGCTCAATGTTTAAGCCCACCGATGACGATGTACCCTCAAAGGCACCTTTATTAGCCGCCTCCATAATCCCCGGACCACCGCCAGAAATCACCGCAAAACCTGCATCCGATAAACGCCGCGCCAGATCGACGCACATCAAATAATCAGTATGCTCAACCGGCGTTCTGGCAGAACCAAAAATCGTCACGGCGGGACCGACGCCCGAGAGACGTTCGGTAGACTCAATAAACTCTGCCATAATCGTGAACATATGCCAAGATTCGCGCGCTTTGAGCGCCGTGGCTTTTTCGCCGTTGACCATTTGGCGCAACTTCAATATCCTTTTTCCGCTGTCACTCATTACCATTATCCTTATGCAAAAAACCTTGTTATTAGTCGATGGGTCCAGCTACCTATACCGCGCTTTCCATGCCATGCCCGATCTGCGCAATGCGCAAGGCGAACCAACAGGCGCGATCTACGGCATGATCAATATGTTACGCCGATTACGCTACGATTATCCGGCCGCCTACATCGCCTGCGTGTTTGATGCTAAAGGTAAAACCTTTCGCGACGACCTCTATCCAGAATACAAAGCACAACGCGCACCGATGCCCGACGACCTGCGCCTGCAAATTGTTCCCATTCATGAAGCCGTCACCGCCATGGGCTGGCCGATACTGATGGTCGAAGGCGTCGAAGCAGACGACGTGATTGGTACCCTCGCGGTAGAAGCAACATCACGCGGCATGAACACCATCGTCTCGACCGGCGATAAAGATCTGGCACAACTGGTCAACGCCAATGTCACACTGATCAACACCATGAGTAATGAGAAGCTCGATGAAGCTGGTGTCATCGCCAAGTTTGGCGTACCGCCAAACCGCATCATCGACTACCTTACCTTGATTGGCGATACCGTCGATAACGTGCCAGGTGTCGCCAAATGCGGTCCCAAAACTGCCGTCAAATGGCTGGCAGAATACGACAGCCTGGATGGCGTTATCGCCAATGCCGATAAGATTAAAGGCGTCGTTGGCGACAACCTACGTCAGGCATTAGACTGGTTGCCGCAAGGCCGGGTTTTGATCACCGTCAAAACAGATTGCGACTTGTCGGCACAGCATATTTCCATCGACGAATCACTAGTTGCCAAAGAAGAGAGCAAAGAAGCCATGCTCGCCTTCTTCACACGTTATGGTTTTAAAAGCTGGCTGCGTGAATTATCGGGCGATCCAACTGCTGGTACAACGCCACTTAAAACAGCATCCAATACAAACAACGCACAAGCGGGCTTGTTTGGCCATGAGGCTAGCAACGCGACTTCTGCAGCCTCATCTACAGCCTCAATCACCAGCCCTGCTGACATTCCGGCAGCGCCAGCAGTAACTCAGTACGACATGATTCTGACCGAAGCCGCGCTGGATCAATGGCTGGCAAAAATCAATCAAGCCGCCCTCACCTCTGTCGATACCGAAACTACGTCTCTAGAGCCGATGACGGCGCAAATGGTCGGCATCTCTTTATGTTGCGAGCCGGGATTAGCCGCTTATATCCCGCTAGCACACAACTACCCCGGCGCGCCGGCGCAACTCAGCCGCGAGGTGGTGCTGGCAAAACTCAAGCCATGGTTGGAAGATGCCAGCAAACCCAAGGTCGGCCAAAACCTCAAATACGACAGCCATATCTTCGCTAATCACGGCATTCATTTGCTAGGGATACAACACGACACGCTGCTGGAATCGTATGTATTTGAATCGCACAAATCGCATGACATGGACAGCCTGGCCTTGCGCCATCTAGGCAGAAAAACCATCAGCTTTGAAGAAGTCTGCGGCAAAGGTGCATCGCAAATTTGTTTCGATCAAGTTGATCTGGAACGCGCTACACAATACGCGGCAGAAGATGCCGATATCACGCTGCAACTCCATCTGGCAATGTGGCCACAGATAGAACCCGATGCCAAACTCACCCGCATTTATCACGAGATCGAATTGCCGACCTCGATCGTGTTGCAAAAAATCGAGCGCAACGGTGTACTCATCAACAAAGATTTATTAGCCACACAATCACATGAAATTGGTATCCGCTTACTTGAGCTGGAACAAAAAGCCTACGAGCTGGCAGAGCAACCCTTCAACCTAAATTCACCCAAACAATTAGGTGAAATTTTCTTCGTCAAACTGGGTCTACCCGTCGTCAAAAAAACGCCTTCCGGTGCGCCGTCGACCGACGAAGAAGTCTTACAAAAACTGGCAGAAAATTATCCGCTACCCAAAGTGTTGCTCGAATATCGCGGCCTCGCCAAACTTAAATCGACCTATACCGACAAGCTGCCAAAGATGGTCAACGCAAGCACCGGTCGCGTCCACACCAACTACGCACAAGCAGTCGCAGTCACAGGCCGTCTGGCATCCAACGATCCCAACTTGCAAAATATCCCAGTCCGTACCGCCGAAGGCCGCCGCATCCGCGAAGCCTTCGTCGCACCGACCGGTAGCCACATCGTATCTGCCGATTATTCGCAAATCGAACTCCGCATCATGGCGCACATCTCCGGCGACGCCAGCTTGCTGAATGCCTTTGCCGCTGGCGAAGATGTACACCGCGCAACCGCATCAGAAATCTTCGGCGTCACCCTGCCAGAAGTCACCAGCGAACAGCGTCGCTATGCCAAGGTCATCAACTTCGGTCTGATCTATGGCATGAGCGCGTTTGGCTTGGCAGGCAATTTAGGTATAGAACGTAGCGCCGCCCAAAGCTACATAGACAAATACTTCCAACGCTACCCAGGCGTCGCCCAATACATGGCCGACACACGCACCCAGGCCAAAGCTCAAGGCTATGTAGAAACCGTCTTCGGCCGCCGCCTATGGTTAGCAGAAATCAATAGCCCCAACGGCCCCCGCCGCCAAGGCGCAGAACGCGCAGCGATCAACGCCCCAATGCAAGGCACCGCCGCCGACCTGATCAAACTCGCCATGATCGCCGTACAAAACTGGCTAGAAACCGACCAGCTCCAATCCAAAATGATCATGCAAGTCCATGATGAACTGGTGCTCGAAGTACCGGATGCAGAGCTGGAATTGGTCAAACGAAAATTGCCGGAATTGATGGCGAATGTGGCTGCTTTGAGTGTGCCTCTGCTAGCTGAAGTTGGGGTGGGAAATAATTGGGAAGAGGCGCATTGATTTATGCGTTTTGTAGGTACGAATAGCGTCAGCGTATTCGCACGCATGATTCGATTTTAGAGCCACATGAGTTATGCGACCCGTGGAATGTAGGCACACAAACTTTGCTTGGTTTGTTCAAAGATTCCATACATGCGAATACGCTAGCGGAAATACAGGAACTGCGAACAACCCTAACTGAAAAAATCGGAAAAGAATCTAATTCAATAGAACTTTTTCTCATCAATCAATTCAATTTCAAACACAAAATGACAACCGATACCGACATCCATTTAAGCGGCGCATTCAAAGCAACCGACTCCAGCGGCACTAGCCACGACATCAAAGCAATCCGTATTTTTGATGAAGGCTACGGCATCATCGATGTCTACATCGACTTTGCTGCACCGATAGAAAACGGCTTGTATAACGATAAAGCGCTACTCAGCCAGATCATGGCAAAGTTGCGCGAGCTAGGTTATGTCGGTCCTGATTTTGGTCATGGCGACCTGGGTCTGCAAGAGAGAAAAATGATTGTGCTGGAAGCGCCGGAAGAATTCTGCACATTCGCTGCGCGTCATGGCTGGAAAAATCTGGCAGACGAATTTGACGACGCAGAATAAAAAAAACATTTATGTACGCATTAAAAAAATATCTCAACGTATCCAACACACTGATCGCCATCAGTCTGCTGGTCGCCTTGCTGTCAAGGCTGGGGGCATCTGATGCGGTGTTAGAGCCGCTGTGGATCGCCGATCCTGGCAGTCATGGTTTGGACAATATTGTACATGGTGAAGTCTGGCGTTTGATCACGCCGATATTCATCCACTTCGGCATCATGCATCTGATTTTTAATATGATGGCGATGTGGGATCTAGGCAGGTTGATCGAATCACGACGGAGTACGGGATTTTATATTCTGTTTGTCCTGGTACTTGGAATAGGATCGAATCTCGTGCAATTCTTGCTGACACAATCGCCTTTCTTTGGCGGCATGTCTGGCGTACTGTACGGCTTGTTCGGCTATATCTGGATGCAAGGTCGCACCAACCCGCGCTTTGGGATCGTCTTGACGCAACAAACGATCGTGATGATGTTGGGCTGGTTTGCTTTGTGCTGGATTGGCGTACTCGGTCCGATTGCAAACTGGGCGCATACGGGTGGTCTGGTGATTGGTGTTGTCTGGGGTTATTTAGACAAGCGATAGTACTAATAAAATACTTACATGACGCGTCATATACTGCAATCTGGCGCTTGAATTGATTTATAACCGTCGATTTAACACATGCTCTCTTGATGAAAACTATTCCGTCTTCTATCGTATTGCTAGCAGCAATGTTGCTAATGCCCATCAGCCAAGCTGCGGACAAAGAACCAGGTGTACTGCTCAAATCTGGCGAGTGGGGTCAGGCGATGGGCAGTTACGGTGTACCAAAACAATTTGAGCATCTCGTTCCTGCCAAATGGCCTAAAGACCGGTGGTATAGCCTGGTCATTAAAGAGAACGACTTACTTGTTGAAGCGCAATCGCCCAATGATAAAAATCCAGAATGGTTAAAAAAAATTGTTAGTCAAATACCGGAAAAAAATGCACCAGAGGCTAGGTCATCGCTTGCTCTGGTAGAGCAAGAAGCTGATGATATCTTGCACCTGCGTGTACCTGATGCGCCGATCAAAGAAGGCAAACATCCTTTATATGTATTTAAAAACGGCGGACATAGTCTCAACCCCGAACTTGAGTATCAATATCGTTTAAAACTCAACGATGTCGCTTTTGGCATGCGGGTTCAAAATGGACTTAAGGGAAAAAACGGTGCGCCCTATGGCGAAGGCGCGACGTACTTTATTGAATACGACGGCAAGCAGTTTGAATATGCGCTTGGCTATTATGGCTGGGCGTCACGCATCATTGGGATTACCGATATGGATGGCGACGGATTCCCTGATTTCATCATTGAAATCGACGGGTCTAATAGTATAGGCAAGATTATTCTGCTGTCGTCAACGGCCAAGCCCGGCAAAAATAGTGCTACTGCGATCTTACATTCTTGGGGCTGTTAAGTTCTAAATCCTGTTCACAACAATCCGTACAGATGTCACTGTACGGACGGTCTAAAAGCGATCCTAGATGAGTGAATCGTATCTATATCAGCCTGTATAAATTCCAAAGGAGTCATTAATATAGACACCTTTTTTCGTCCATGTTGAGATACTACTCAGTTGCATATTGCGATGTTGATATTCCATCGCAATCATTAGCGTCGTGATGATATTGGGTTGGGTTGCTTTGTGCTGGATTGGCGTACTCGGTCCGATTGCACACTGGGCGCATACGGGTGGTCTGGTGATTGGTGTTGTCTAGGGTTATTTAGACAAGCGATAGCAGACCTTATATCGCATCAAACACCATTATTGTGCTTAAGGGATTGATGCATGCGACCGTAAGAATCAATATACTCCCCTATTTTTTCACTCAATATTCATTACTGACCAATATATACTTGGACGAGGAAAATATACTTCCATAGGGTATATTATTTAACTAGCGTATAAATCCTTGGGCGATATCAACTACCAAGCGCAATCCGTACCACTCACGGATTGCGCCAGATATCTTCTTTTACTACAAACACTGAACCACGTTTGCTATTGCGATCAATAGCGGACTTGCGTGCGATACACCAGCTTGGTGCTGCCTTCTGCCGGTACGTTGATTTTCCAGACCGCGGTATTACTGGCATCTTTAGAGTGCATTTGGCTCTCGCTGATGATCTTCCAATCGCCTGGCACTGGCTCTTGCACTGTGACGACGACTGCTTCTTTTTTAGCATTTTTCAACACGATTTCAAACTCGCTCTCGAAGTTGGAATTGTATTTTCCCGTGCCAGAAATTTTCTTGAAGTCCGTTTGCTTTTTATCCGCAGTGACGTCGAAAGCATCACCCAATTTGATGCGGACTTTTTCATTTTTCGGTGTGTGATCAATATTGTCTTCGCCGATAAACTGGGCATTGCCCGCACTATCTTTTTTATAGACGCGGATAGTGCCTTTGGGGATTGGCATGCCGAGGTGTGAGCTCTCTTTATTATCGAATTCAATAAAGGCAGCGACTTTGATTTTTTGACCGATATCACCGTAACTACTTTGGTAGTAATAATCGCTACCGCGGAGCAATAACTCTTTGTGCGCTGGCACGGCACTGCCGGATAACAGAGCGACTTGCTTGGTTTGATTTTCGGCAATCGTCGTCAAACGGTCTAGGGTATATAAGTGATATTCAAACAGAGATTCCTCTGTCATCGCCCTCTTCATCATCGGTGCGGCAGCGACAGCACTACCTGTTATCTGTACTCTCTGAGATTGATCAGGAACCTGATGCACATCGCCAGCAACCAGTTGCAATTTAGCATTGCGATACGCTGCGCCACTGGTATTGGTCAGTGTGACCCAGCCAGAAATGTCCAGCTTGTCTTCTGCCGGATTGAGTTCAACTACATAGTCTGCTTTCCATGCCAGCCCACTTGTCAGATAACTTAACTCAACCGCTTGTTGCTGCGCACCTTTGTTATCCAATGCCATAACCAAAGTTGGTCGGTCACGCAGATTGGACGGCACATCGTTGTACACAATACGGCCTGGTACGCCGGTTTCTATTCGGTCGCCAATTTTTAGCACGACACCATTTTTGGCAGAAAGTACCTGAGCAGATTCTGTCGTCTCTGCACCGGTCGCGGTATTGGTGCGGATCACATTGACATTACGTCCGACGTATTTTTCTAATAATTTTTGCGGCGTTAGCAAATCAAAATCAAAATTCTGCTCTTGCACCGACAAGCTGCCTGGCGATGTAATGCTGCGCAGCAAAGCGGTTTCTGGCCGCATATTGGCGCTGACATCACGGAAGGCGAGCGAAGAAACACCACTCTTGAGTTGAATTTTGCGCTGATCTTTGATTAAGGCCAGATTATTGTTATAAATCGTGACGGCAACTTCTTGCTGATCGTTAAGCGTGCTGCGCTGTTCTTCTGTCTGTGCGTTGGCGCCGGTCGCAATAGCAAACACCAGCAAAGAAACGGGAATTGATTTACGCATAGCTAGGTCTCTTTCAAATAGGATGAGTGGCTGACAATGTAAGCCGATGGGAAGATCGCTGCAATCAGTTTGAACATGATCAGCGAAAGAAGTTCAGCCTCGATCAAATACCTTTCGCCGACTTAATACAAAACAATCTATTCAGGAGCGCAAGGACTATTACGCTGGGGGATCAAAGTGAATGAACATCGCTCACTATAAGCAAACCAAATGCTAATGGCCAAAACCAGTGCCACATGCTCGTATCAATTGAACGAGAGCAATAATAATGAAAAAAGCAGTCCTTCCACCAATCTCCCACTTATTCGACTTCGCATCGCTTTGCACTCGGTCTTCCTTTTTTTTAATCCCTAGTTTGTTTCCTCTTGCCAACCATTGTTGAGCGGCGCCCATGTCAGTGACTAAAGGAAGCCAATAAGGATACACTTCAATCATATGTATCAACATTGGTAGATTGGCGCGTAAATATGCATCGCTTGGCTGAACTCCATTCCTGACTTTTAAAATGATCTCTAACTGTTTATCACGGAGTTTCATTTCCTTTTCATTAAACATCGCCAGCTCGGTCAACGCATTATCGAGTAGGTAGGCATGCTCGCCTAAACTAAAAACGCGCTGCTTATCCTTATCCCAACCAAAGCACTTCGACGCTGCGCCAAATAAATTACCATTCCCCTTTTGCCAGCCCTGTGCCAAATAAGATGCCATTCCCCATTCAAAAATATGATGTGTTTCAACATTGATCAAACGCTCATCCTCCAATGTTTTGGACAACATCTCTAATGCATCGCCTTTGCCATCCTGGCTATTGTGAATCTGCTCCATTAACTGATCAAAAATCTGCTTAGCGACATCGGTAGGAGTGTCGTTAAGTAAAACGTCTGAGGTGCCCGCATGCAATGCCGTCGATATTGACTCCGTTGGTAAGTCTGTCGTGCTGTCATCCTTTGCCAGAGGTAACACTTCTATAGGAGTGGAGAGTTCGTGCGCTGCAGCCTGTATCGAATGTGAGGTCATTTCATTATTCAGAACCTCTTGTACTACGGGTTCGTCACTGATGTGCGCCTGCTCTTGCGTCAGTTGCCAGTCACGATGTCTGATCCATGACAAGGCATATTCATAGGCTTCACGCAGCGTCTGAAATGCGGTCGGATCAACTTCCTGATCAATGGTTTTAAGCTGTCTGGCATAGGTGCGCTTGATTGCTCGCTCATCAGCATCATCGGCCAGTTCATATTGAGAAAAAAATGGGGGCAAAGACTGCATAGTTTAATTTGGTTGGGGATCAAAATTAGAATGCAAATGACTATCACTTTCTATCGATGTGAGCATGTCAGAAAAACTCTTTTGCGCTGGAATAATCTGGCGTGGATTTTGGTTCTCAATCACTTGCTCAAATTCGCTAATCTGCGCACCTAACCATGCTCTGACATCACCTCTCAATTGTTGATAAATGCGATCTGCCCTTGCTAATAACGTACGTATCTCCATCGTATCGCGCGGATGCATTTTGATTTTTTCCAGCTCGATAAAGCGCTGCTGAATCTCATCATCGCTTAACAAGCCGGGATTTCCTTGAATCACCAAACGGTGAGTTTTTTGCGTCTTGACAATCGTCGCTTGCACTTCCAGCAAACCATTCACGTCATAAGTGAAGCGAACATCGACCCCGTTATCTGCACGCGCCAGCGGTTCGAGCGGCAATTCGAGCGAACCGAGATGGATGTTATCTTTGACCAGCCGGGATTCTCCCTGATAAATTTCTAAAGCCAATCGCGTCTGCTTATCGACGACAGGAAAGTATTGACTCACTCTACTGATGGGTACCGTACTATTGCGTTCGATAATCGGAGAAAAATGACCACTAGCCGTTTTTCCATCGGCTAAATTAATAGAAACTTCCACACCTAATGAGTAGGGTGACACATCTGTCATCACCACTTCTTCCAGAGCAGAATCCTTCATCTTCAGGCCGGCTTGTACCGCGGCTCCCATGGCGACAACTTCATCCGGATTAATATCGTTTGCAGGAAAACGCCCAAACATTAAGGTAACTAAGCGTTTAACCAGAGGCATGCGCGTTGCGCCGCCCGCCAGTACGATGCTGTCGAGTTGATTACTTCGCAGATTAGTGTCACGCAAAGCACGCTCTACAGGTTCGCGCAGGCGCTTGAGCAAGGGCGCGCATATCTTTTCTAAAGATGCTTCTTCAATATCCATCGCCAGATCTTTTCCATCCAGCTGGATTTGGACCTGTGCTGTCTGCCCTAGCGATAGTGCCCGTTTGGCAGACTCAGCAGACGCGCCAAGCCTTTGCATGAACATGGCGTTGTTACGTAAATTGGCACTCAATTCTTTCCGCTGAAAAAATAGATCAACGATTGCATTCGTAATGTCTTCGCCACCGAGAAAATTGTCTCCGGCCGAGGCTCTGACCTCCATCACGCCCTCGAACAGTTCAAGAATCGATACATCAAAAGTACCACCGCCCAAATCAAAAACCAAAAAGCGGCATTCACTACCGATCTGATGCATACCATAGGCTAGTGCAGCGGCAGTCGGCTCGTTGAGCAGACGATCTACTTTCAACCCGGCTAACAAGCCCGCCGTGCGCGTTGCCTTGCGTTGCGCATCAGAAAAATAGGCAGGAACTGTAATCACCGCCTCAGTCACGGGTTCACCCAAAAATGCCTCAGCGTCCGCCTTTAAGGATTTCAATACAAACGCAGATAGCTCTTCGGCACGAAATTCTTTTTTTGCCAAACTGACTTTTTTATCGCTACCCATAAACCGCTTAAATACTGAGGCTGTATTCTCTGGGTGGGTTTGTAAGCGCTCCCGCGCAGCTTTACCTACCAGAATAGAACCGTCCTTATCGACACTCACGCAGGACGGCGTCAGTGTCTCGCCCAAGCCATTGGGGACGAGTTGCGCTCTACCATCCTTCCACACGGCGACCAAACTATTGGTAGTTCCTAAATCAATACCGATGATAATTCTTTATATACTCCAATGTTTACGATAAGCACCAGCCATGCGTTTTATGTTGAGCTGTGCGGTACGTGAATTAAGTTGCTTAAGGAGCATTATTTCAGAGTTCAATTGAAATGGCACTTTTCTTTTTTTAGGTGTTGTTTGGTAAAAAAAGAAAAACCCTTTTATCGTCTAGTTGCTAAGCCCAAAATAGACTTAGCCTGAGGTGCAATATCAATAGAGTTACCGGATAGAGAGGTAAGTAAGTGTCTGATACCTGTTGAATATGAGGAGCCAGGCATTACATCCTGTAGAAATCATATACTCCCACCATTCCATATTTAAAATAGTCATTTATACCAATAAATGATTGGACACTTAATATATACATACAGGGAGTATATATTTAGAAAAAATTAACAAATGTCTTAAGACAACCTGAAATTAATCTGTGATGGTCGTCCGTCAAGTTGCAAACTCGCTCTGGCAGCAGGCATCTGGCTGATGACTTTGCCGCGTCGTATGACGGTTAATCTGGCGGCACGCAGGCGTATTGCTTCTATTGTATTGGCGGCGTCAAGTATCACCAGATCAGCATGACATCCGACTTGGATGCCGTAGCCTTCTAAACCCAAGATGGTCGCTGGCGTCTCTGTGACGGCGCGGTAGCACGCGCGCATTGCTTCTTGCCCGGTCATCTGCGCCACATGCAAACCCATGTGTGCGACTTCTAACATGTCGCCAGAACCCAGGCTATACCACGGGTCCATCGCGCAATCCTGACCAAATGCGACATCAATCCCGGCAGCCAACATTTCTGGCACCCGCGTCATGCCACGTCTTTTTGGATAGGTATCGTGACGACCTTGCAGGGTAATATTAATGAGCGGATTGGCAATCGCTGCGACGCCGGCTTCGCGTATCAAGGGCAGCAACTTGCTGACATAGTAGTTATCCATCGAATGCATCGAGGTTAAGTGGGAGCCAGTCACTCTGCCTTGCATACCCAGCCGATGACTGTGATAGGCCAATGTTTCGATATGGCGCGACAAAGGATCGTCCGATTCATCACAATGCATGTCCACACGATATCCGTTGTCAGCAGCGTATTCGCACAGGATTTTGACGGACTCGGCACCATCTGCCATGGTGCGTTCAAAATGCGGAATACCACCTACCACATCAACGCCCATCGCCATTGCCCGCTTTAAATTAGTCAGCGCCGTCGCGCTGCGCAATATGCCATCTTGCGGAAAAGCGACCAATTGCAAATCGATATAAGCTGCGACACGTTTTTTGACCTCCAGTAAAGCCTCAACTGCCAGCAGACGATCATCGCAAATATCGACATGCGACCGTATCGCCAGCAAGCCACGCCCGACCGCCCAATCACAATACTGCATCGCTCTTTGCACTAACGCATCTTGCGTCAGCATCGGCTTCAGCTCGCCCCATAATGCAATCCCCTCTAGCAAAGTACCTGACTGATTGACACGCGGCAGACCATAGCTGAGCGTCGCGTCCATATGGAAGTGCGCATCGACAAACGGTGGCGATACCAGATTGCCAGCGGCATCTATTTCTTGCACCGCTAGTGCTGGCAACTTGTGATCTATCGCGACGATGCGACCGGACTCAATCGCTATATCGATATTGGTACGACCATCGGGTAAATTGGCGTTACGAATAATCAAATCCATGGGCGTCCTTGCGGTTTGGAGTGGAGAGTTAGATGGAGATTATTATGCCCGATGCGGTTGACCATTGTGAGGAAACTATGGATTCAAATCGGGAATTTGAGAAGCAAGACAAATTGGCTGAGGCGTAGTTTTTGAAGTTGGTTTTGAAGTTGGTTTTGAAGTTGGTTTTGAAGTTGGTTTTGAAGTTGGTTTTGAAGTTGGTTTTGAAGTTGGTTTTGAAGTTGGTTTTGAACTAGCTTTTGAAGTTGGAATTCCGTTGTGGCACTGCCGTTTTTATCCGTTAAAAATGGATAAGAAAGCTTCGTTGTCTAAGCGAAACGAGTTTCGAACTTTTCCCATTTTTGACGGATAAAAACGGGAACCCCGAAGGGGTAGTGACTTCGCGGTCGCCTTCTTTTATCTTCTTTCTTTGGCGAAGCAAAGAAAGTGAGTAGCCGCCGGTCTACCACCGGCCTGCAATCTAAAACAATAACCGCCAGTAATAAGAACGACGAACATACCCTCATCCTAAGCCTCTCCCGCATGCGGAAAAGAGAGTAAAAACTCGTACTAGCTATGTACTGGCCCTACCGAACTTTTAAGTCGACATATCAGGCTACGATTTTTGCCCGCTCTAACATCGCCAGCAACAACACATTACAACCCGCCTCCAAATGCTCCGATTTAGCGTCTTCAATTTCGTTATGACTAATCCCATCCTTACAGGGTACAAAAATCATCCCAGACGGTGCCAGTCGCGCCGTGTAAATTGCATCATGTCCCGCACCGGATACCACGTCCATGGTGGAATAACCCAGCTTGGCGGTTGCGCTGCGCACTGCATCAACGCAATCCGGATGGAAAGGACAAGGCGGGTAATAAGAGACGCGTTCGATACTGATTTTCAAACCACTGTCACTCGCCGTTTTATCGACAAACGCCAGTATTTCCTGATGCATGGTGTTGAGTAATTCATCGTTCACATTGCGTAAATCAATACTGAATTTGACTTCGCCTGGAATCACGTTACGGCTGTTCGGAAATACTTGCACCATACCGACAGTGCCGCGTCCATATGGAGGATAGCGGTTACCAATATTGACTACCTCTTGCATAATTTTTGTTGCGATTTGCAGAGCATCCTTACGCAGATGCATCGGGGTTGGGCCCGCGTGCGCTTCCATACCTGTGACAACGCAGTCGTACCAAGATAAACCCATGACCGCAGGTACCACGCCAATGACCTTGTCGGCATCTTCTAATACAGGGCCTTGTTCGATGTGGGTTTCGAAATAGGCGCCAATCGGATGATCACCGGGAGTTTGCGTACCCAGATAACCGATGCGCTCCAGCTCATCCTTCACCGTTTTTCCATCTACATCTTTTGCCGCAAACGCATGCTCCAAGGTAAATGCGCCGCAAAAAACACCTGACCCCATCATCACCGGAACAAACCGAGAACCTTCTTCATTTGTCCAGAATGCAACCTCAATCGGCGCCTCGGTCTTGATATTGTGATCGTTGAGCGTTCGGACAACTTCTAAGGCTGCTAAAACACCGTAGTTGCCATCAAACTTGCCGCCCGTTGGCTGGGTATCGATATGACTGCCGGAGACAATCGGTGGCAAGCTATTATTAGTGCCATCCCGGCGCATAAAGACATTGCCGATTTTGTCGATGGTGACCGACATACCAGCTTGCTTCGCCCAGCCTGTGACTAAATCGCGGCCTTGCTTATCAAGATCGGTCAATGCCAGACGTTTGACGCCGCCTTTAGGGGTTGCGCCGATTTGCGCCAGTTCCATTAAGGATTTCCATAGACGGTCACCGTTGATTCTTACGCTAGTTATATCCGTACTCATTATTTTGTCCTTTTTAATCTGTTGCTGTACCTACTATCAGATGCGATTAATTATTCTTAGCGCTGCACTGCTTTGGGCGCAGCCTGGCTTGCCATACGGCCTAATGCATCATAAATCGGGGAAAATGCTGGTCGGTCGACATGTCGTCCTGCACCCTGGACCGCGCGTAATTCACCCTGTTTAAATACTAGCTTGCCGGCACTGATGGTATGGCTAGGAATACCACGTACGGTGCGTCCCTCAAAGACATTAAATCCACCTTTGGCAAATTGCGTCTTGGCGGAAATTGTGCGTGTGCCTTGCGGGTCCCACACCACGACATCGGCATCTGCACCAACTGCAACTGCCCCTTTACGTGGATAGATATTAAAAATTTGTGCGGCGTTAGTGGAGGTCACTTTGACGAATTCTGATGGCGTTAATTTGCCGCTGTTAACACCTGCGTCCCAGATCACCGCCATACGATCTTCAACGCCACCGCAACCGTTCGGTATTTTGGTAAAGTCGCTTTTTCCTGCGGCTTTTTGCGTATCGCAAAAGGTGCAATGATCGGTTGCCGTTGTGTGCAGATTGCCTCCTTGCAGACCTTGCCATAACGCAGCCTGATGCTCTTTTGAACGGAACGGCGGACTCATGACATGACCTGCCGCAAAATCAAAATCAGGATGGCGATATACACTGTCGTCTATCGTCAGATGCCCGGCGAGCACTTCACCAAATACCCTTTGGCCTTTACTTCTCGCGCGGGTAATTGCTTCCAACGATTCTATACAGGAGACATGTACGATATAAACCGGTGTATTGAGTACATTGGCAATTGCAATTGCCCGGTTGGCAGCCTCACCTTCTACCATCGGCGGACGTGATAAGGGATGCGCCTCTGGACCGGTAATGCCTTTTTTTAATAACTCTTGTTGGAGTAAGAAAACCAGCTCGCCATTTTCTGCATGTACGGTCGGCATGGCGCCTAGTTCCAGCGCACGTGAGAAGCTTTTTACCAAAATTTCATCATCGGCCATGATGGCATTTTTATAGGCCATAAAATGTTTGAAGCTATTCACGCCATAGTCCCGCACCAGTGTGCCCATATCAGCATGTACGGTATCGTCCCACCAGGTTACCGCAACGTGAAAACTATAATCACCGACTGACTTCTCTGCCCAGCCACGCCAGGTTTTATAGGCATCCATTAAAGGCTGTTTAGGGTCCGGAATAACGAAATCAATAATGGTAGTGGTTCCGCCGGCCAGACCTGCGGCAGTGCCGGTAAAAAAATCGTCTGCGGTCACTGTGCCCATAAAAGGCAGGTTCATATGTGTATGCGGATCAATCCCACCGGGCATGACATATTGACCGCTGGCGTCAATAATTTCAGTATCCGCAGGAGCGGATAAATGCTCACCTACCGCAATGATTTTGCCATCCTGGCACAGAACGTCAGCACGAAATTCACGGTCTGCATTAACGACAGTACCGCCGCGTATCAATATGCTCATATTTGTCTCCTGATTATTTAGTAGGTTGCAGTACAGCCACTACCTGATCCGATTTACCCTGCATCATGACTAAATATACTAAGCCTGATAACACCAAACCGATAAACCAAGCGTAGGTATAAATTGTTTTTAATATGCCCGGAATATCAGGGAAGGATGTGGGAAATGCTGCATTTAAAAATCCGGGAATATTGGGCACAACACCGATTACAAAGGCGACAATCGCTGCCATGTTCCAGCCGTTGCCGTAAGAATATTTGCCGTTTTCCTGGTAGAGCTGAGCTACATCCAAATTGGTTTTACGAATAAAGTAATAGTCGATTATTAATATACCGGCGATTGGTCCTAACAACGCTGAGTAGCCAATCAACCAGGTGAAAATATACCCTTGGGTTGATTCTAAAATCTTCCATGGCATCATGGCAATCGCGATAAACGCTGTGATGTAGCCACCCGTTTTATAGGAAATTAGTTTAGGGTTGAGTGCTGAAAAATCATATGCAGGACCAACCAGATTGGCGGCTAAATTAACGCTGACAGTATCAATCAACAAAATCAACAGAGCGATCAATACCGCAACACCTGTCATACGACTAGCAAGATCAACCGGATCCCAAATCGCTTTACCGTACAAAACTACCGTGGCAGAAGTCACAATCACCGCCAGCATGGCTAACAATGCCATCGGCACTGGCAAACCCACGCTTTGACCGATAAGCTGATCGCGCTGAGTTTTAGCAAAACGAGTGAAGTCGGGAATATTCAATGCCAATGTCGCCCAAAAGCCTATCATTGCTGTGAGTGAAGGCCAGAACGTAGTCCAGAATTGTCCGGCCTTTTTGCCTCCCTCAATAAACTGTGACGGTTGATCCAAAATTGGTCCAAAGCCGCCCGCTTTGCTATAGACCCAGCCAAGCAAGACAAAGCAAATAACGATCTTCAAAGGCGCGGTATAAGTTTCTAATTTACGAATCGAATCCATACCGTGAAAAATGTACCAGAACTGGATCGCCCAAAACACTAAAAAGCACGCGAACTGCGCCGCATTAATACCAAGGCCAGCGATCTTATCGCCGCCCAGAGGATGGCCGAGCAACACACCTGCCAAGGTATAAATCATCATGCCACCAAACCAGGTTTGAATCCCGTACCAGCCACATGCCACAATCGCGCGCATCAATGCTGGCAAGCGTGCACCTTTGGTACCGAATGAAGAACGAGCCAGCACCGCATAAGGAATACCGTACTTGGTACCAGCATGTCCGATCAGCAGCATAGGCACCAGCACAATGGCATTAGCAAGAAAAACCGTTACCACCGCTTGCGATGCAGACATGCCACCTTCAATCAAACTAGCCGCCAAAGTATAGGCGGGTATGCACATGACCATGCCCACCCACAATGCGGCAAAGTGATACCAGCGCCAGGTACGCTGACTCTCGCTCGTCGGTGCCAGATCTTCGTTCCAGAGTGCGCTGCTTGCGGTGGTCTTGTTCACGTTTACCTCTCCTTCAGTTGGACTTACTTAAAATCTTGAGGATGCCTGTCAATGCAAAAGGATTGCGCCTTTAAAGAGCGCAATCCATATGTTAAGACCTGTGTATTTAAATGCTGTATTTAAAATCAATAAGTAAGGACAGCTTGATTTATGCCTTGACCAGATTCTCCGCTCTAGGATTGCGCGGGTCCTGCGTCCAGTTCATATAAGGTTTGCCCGTCTCTTCCGCGACCATCGTAATGCAATTCTCAACGGGGCAAGTAATCTGACATAAGTTACAGCCAACACACTCTTCTTTGATGACTTCGTATTTACGTTGTCCGTTGTCTGCAATCAGTTGTGAAATGGATTGATGTGAAGTGTCTTCGCAAGCGATGTAACAGCGACCGCATTGGATACAACTATCCTGGTCGATCTGAGCGATGCTCTTGAAGTTCATGTTCAGATATTTCCAATCCGTCGTATTGGCAACAGCTTTACCGCGAAAATCTTCTATCGTGGCATAGCCTTTTTCATCCATCCAACGCGACAGACCATCTTTCATGTCTTCAACAATACGAAAACCATGCAACATTGCAGCAGTACAAACTTGTACAGAACCGGCTCCGAGGGCTATAAATTCTGCAGCATCACGCCAGTTACCGATACCGCCGATACCAGAAATCGGCAAACCCTGAGTAGCAGGATCACGTGCGATTTCTGCGACCATATTGAGTGCAATTGGTTTGACAGCTGATCCACAGTAACCGCCGTGTGTACTTTTACCACCCACAATGGGACGGGCCACCATATTATCCAGATCGATTGAGGTAATGGAGTTGATCGTATTGATCAAAGAGACTGCATCTGCACCGCCATTGTGTGCAGCGCGCGCAGGCATGCGGACATCAGTGATGTTCGGGGTGAGCTTGACGATGACAGGTAAAGAACAATATTGCTTGCACCAGCGCGTGACCATTTCGACATACTCGGGTACTTGACCGACGGCAGCGCCCATGCCACGTTCTGGCATACCATGCGGGCAGCCAAAATTGAGTTCTATCGCGTCAGCGCCGGTCGCTTCGACCAAGGGCAAAACTGCTTTCCAGATCGCCTCTTCGCATGGATACATCATGGAGACAATCATTGCGCGATCCGGCCAGTCTTTTTTGACTTGGGTAATTTCACGCAGGTTGATGTCCAGACTACGGTCAGTAATCAGTTCAATGTTATTGAAGCCAATGACTTCACGATTTTTACCAAAATGGGCAGAGTAGCGGGAAGAGACATTCACTGGTGCTGGATCTTCACCTAAGGTTTTCCAGACGACGCCACCCCAACCTGCTTCAAAAGCACGGATCACGTTATATGCCTTGTCGGTCGGTGGCGCAGATGCCAGCCAGAATGGATTTGGAGATTTAATACCGGCGAAATTAATGCTGAGATCGGCCATTATGCAGCCTCTTTTTTAGAAAGTGAGTTGGACAATAAGTCTTGATGAATTGCAGCTGCGGCGAGCTTGCCGTGCTGTACCGCCTGCACCGTCAAGTCTTGTCCCGGCGCGACACAATCACCCCCAGCATAGACGCCCGAAACCGAGGTGCGGAAGCTGTCGTCCACGTGGATTTTATCGCCTTGCTTTTCTAATTCCACAGCCAGGGCATCATTGATCGATGCTGCATCTAATGATTGTCCAATCGCTTTAAAAATAGCATCGGCAGCGATATCAAAGCTTTCTCCTGTACCGACCAGGCGAGCACCATCCATACGGGTTTTTTCAAAACGCATACCGCGTACGCGACCCGCTTCATCCAATAATATTTGTTGTGGTTGTGCCCATGTTTTCAAACGCACTTGATGTGCCTTGGCGATATCTTGCTCATGTTCAGTGGCGGACATGGACTCTGTACCGCGCCGATAAATCACGGTTACATCATCGGCACCTAATCGTGCCATCTGCACTGCCATATCAATTGCGGTGTTACCTGCACCAATCACCAGGCAACGAGAGGCCAGTGGCAATTTACTCAAATCATCGGCTTGACGGAGTTCAGCGATATAGTCCACTGCCGAGAGCAAGCCTGCGGCATCTTCGCCTGTCAAACCAAGCTCTCGGCTTGCACCAAGTCCTAGCGCTAAAAATACAGCATCATATTGCTGACGTAAATCAGAGAGCTTTAAATTAACGCCCAGAGTTTGTCCGTATTGAACCGTGATACCGCCGATTTCCAATAAAAATTCGACTTCGCGCTGTGCAAAATCATCTGGCAACTTGTATTTAGCAATACCGTATTCGTTTAGACCACCTGCTTTTGCATGCGACTCGAACACTACGACATCGTTACCCAACATTGCCAGTCTGTGCGCGCAGGACAGACCTGCCGGTCCGGCGCCCACGATAGCAACCGTGCGTCCCGTCGCAGTTGCACGTTCAAAAGGATGTTTGTCAAACTGCATGTTGTCGATGGCGTGACGCTGCAAAAGACCAATTTTGACTGGCTGTGTCTCAGCGTCATGATTACGCACACAGGATTGCTCGCACAAAATCTCGGTAGGACAGACACGTGAACAGCTGCCACCGAAAATATTCTCTTGCAAAATAGTTTTTGCTGCACCGTTGATATTTTCGTTAGCGATATTGCGGATAAAGCTAGCAACATCAATGTCTGACGGGCAGATACGGGTACACGGCGCATCGTAACAATACAGGCAGCGCTGGCTTTCTATTAGTGCCTGGCGCGCTGTCAGTGCGGGTACCAGATCAGTGAACCGGCTTGCCAGCTCTTCTTTGCTGGCAGTCGGATGTCCGAGGTGCTCTAGCTTGGTCAATCTGCTTAAGACTTCAATCATGATTGCATTCCTAATTTTTAGTACCTAGGTTTTTACTTAGGTCTTTACTCGGTGTTTTGACACGTCATTTTTACTGGAAAACTATTGACCCAAATGAATACAGGCTCACTTATGTTATGGCTCAGTTTTACAGATCACATTTGTTACAGCATTAGGCAAAGTGCAAGTCCGGCATATAGGAAATCCGATTGCGGATACCGATTTATATCAGATTACTAGCAAACCTCGTGCCAATATTTACCACTTGGTAAAAACAAATACTCTGCCGCTTTTCCTCGTTCTTAATAGTTTTTTGTTAAATTCCTGCTTTATTTTGATACATAAACGATTTTCCTTGCACCAACTGAGCACACTACTTTTGCACTATTGCTGCACTGCTCATCCGCTATTGACTTACCACTCCTTTGCTACTTACCAACTGATTACCAGCTACTTGCTTGCTGCTTATCTGCTAGTTACCACGAGATATTGTTGCGCCGCAGGATGATCACTTCATTTGTGGAAATGCAAACTCAGCACCGGCAGTAGCAAGGCCTTTGTTTGCATCCGGCCAGCGCTGCATAACGGCTTTGGAGCGTGTATAAAAACGCACACCTTCCGGCCCATAGACATGATGATCACCAAACAGACTACGCTTCCAGCCGCCAAAACTATGAAAAGCCATCGGTACCGGCAAAGGGACATTCACGCCAACCATACCAACTTGAATTTGACGCACAAACTCGCGTGCTACCCCGCCATCGCGCGTAAAGATGGCAACACCGTTGCCATACTCATGACGGTTAATCAGATCTACGGCACTTGCTATATCTGGCAACCGCAAAACACATAAAACCGGCCCAAAAATTTCTTCCTGATAGATGGTCATATTGGAAGTCACATGATCAAACAATGTACCGCCAACGAAGAAGCCGTTTTCACGCCCGCTGACTTGGTAACCGCGTCCATCCACCACTAGCGTGGCGCCCTCCTCTACACCTTGTCCGATCAATTTTTCTATCCTCTGCTTAGCCGCCAGACTGACCACTGGCCCCATTTCTGCACCGTCTGCCATACCGTCGTTAATCTTGAGCGCAAGAGTGCGCTCAGCTAAGGCTGCAACTAACTGATCGGCAGCATTGCCAACTGCAACAGCGACAGAAATCGCCATGCAGCGCTCGCCAGCAGAGCCATAAGCGGCACCGATTAAGGCATCCACAGCCATGTCCATATCTGCATCCGGCATGACGACCATATGATTTTTTGCGCCACCCAACGCCTGTACGCGCTTGCCTTCAGCGCTACCCCGCGTATAAATATATTCTGCAATAGGAGTCGATCCGACGAAGCTAATCGCTTGCACTTGCGGGTGATCCAACAAAGCATCTACCGCCAGCTTGTCGCCTTGTACAACATTGAATACGCCATCGGGCAAACCGGCTTGTTTCAATAGTTCTGCCTGCAAAATGGATGCAGAAGGATCGCGCTCAGAGGGTTTTAGAACAAATGTATTTCCGCAGGCTAGCGCGATAGGAAACATCCACATAGGCACCATGGCCGGAAAATTAAACGGCGTAATTCCAGCTACAACACCCAATGGTTGACGGAATGAACAAGCATCGATCCCACGTGCAATCTGATCGCTGAATTCCCCCTTCAACATATGTGGAATGCCGCAGGCAAATTCGACCACTTCAATACCGCGAGCAACCTCGCCCTGCGCGTCAGCAAAGGTTTTGCCATGCTCACGAGTGAGTATCCCGGCAAAGCGGTCTGCATTCTCTTGCATCAAGTGTAAAAAACGGAACAAGACGCGGGCACGTGTCAGCGGTGGTGTATTTGCCCATGCGGGAAAAGCCTTCGCTGCTGCGGCAACGGCTTTATCCACATCGGCGGAAGACGCCATCACCACGCGCGCGATGGGTACTCCCAAAGCCGGGTTGTACACATCGGCATAACGACCGCTATCAGTATCCACACGTGCACCTGCGATGAAATGGGGAATGGTTTCAATACTTAATTCAGGATTCAATTCAGGATTCAATTCAGGACGCAATTCAGGACTCAATAATGGGTTCACAATCAGACACTCGCTTCATTAATCTAAGGTTTTTAAAATAGCGGCAAGCTTGCCAAACAACTCATCGATATGGGATTTCTCTAATACTAGTGGTGGTGATAAAGCGATAATGTCACCGGTGGTGCGGATCAAAATGCCATCGGCAAATGCCCGCTTAAAAGCATTAAAAGCACGTGCGCCGGGCTTGCCAGGGATAGACGCTAGCTCAATGCCAGCAATCAAACCCAGATTGCGCAGGTCAATCACATGCGGCAAACCTTTGAGGGAATGCACTGCATCAGCCCAGTAGTCAGTCAGGCTGCTGGCATGCTCCAGCACTTTTTGCTCTTCAAAAATATCTAGTGTTGCTAGTGCGGCAGCACATGCCAGAGGATGGCCAGAATAGGTATAGCCGTGGAATAGCTCGATGCCATCCGGCCCTTGCATCATGGTGTCGTAGATATGTTTTTTAGAAAATACCGCCCCCATTGGTACGACGCCATTGGTTAATCCCTTGGCGACTGTTACCAGATCTGGTTCGACATCAAAATAATCAAATGCAAACGGCGTCGTCAGACGACCAAAGCCGGTAATCACTTCATCAAAAATCAATAAAATGCCGTGCTTAGTACAGAGTTCGCGCAAGCGTTTGAGATAGCCTTTGGGTGGAACCAAGACACCAGTCGAACCGGCAAGCGGCTCAACAATCACAGCGGCGATAGTGGAGGCATCATGCAAAGCGACAATGCGCTCTAGCTCGTCGGCTAAGTGCGCGCCATATTCAGGTTCACCACGAGTGAAAGCGTTTTTTTCCAGATTGTGGGTGTGTGGTAAGTGATCTACACCAGGCAACAGGCTGCCGAAAGTTTTGCGGTTATTCGCAATGCCGCCCACCGACATGCCGCCAAATCCGACGCCGTGATAACCACGCTCACGTCCGATCAAGCGGGTGCGGGTGCTATCGCCACGAGCCCGGTGATAAGCCAGTGCCATCTTCAAGGCACTGTCCACTGCCTCGGAACCGGAATTGGTATAGAACACCTGTCCAAAGCGATGATTGGTATAAGTCATCAAGCGCTCTGCCAGCTCAAATGCGGAGGGGTGCCCCATCTGGAAGGTCGGTGCAAAATCGAGTTGAGCGACCATATCTTGTACCGCTTTGACCAGTTTAGGCTGTGCATGTCCCAACGGTACGCACCACAAACCCGCCGTACCATCCAGTATCGTATTGCCATCGACATCGCGGTAGTGCATGCCTTTAGCTGAGACCATCAGCCGGGGATTACTTTTAAAATCGCGGTTGGCTGTGAACGGCATCCAAAATGGATGCATATCATTAGGGCGGGATTCATACATAAGACACTCCTGAATTTGGAAAAACTATTTACCATGTGGTAAAACTATGGTGCAATAGTAGGCGGCAGGATGAGAATCCCGACAGATACAGCTTGCTCAAAAATCAGCAACCGTACAGGTTGACGTAGCACTACAGTTAAGTTCAGATATCACGACGTATTGCGGTGAGCTGGTAACTGATTAGACCAAAATGGAGGCGAAAGATGGAAGATGCAGGAGTGGCAAAGTCAGACAATCTGTCTACGCCATGTACCATCCGCAGTAGTGCATCAGCCTGGCCCATCCTGACTCTGGACCGGACCAGGCACGGCAATTTGGTGGATCAGATTGTGGAGTCGATTACGCAGTTGGTGAACAGCGGCGAGCTGCGTGTTGGGACCAAAATGCCTTCTGTCCGGCAATTTGCTAAATCCAATAGCATCAGCACTTTTACTGTTGTGGAATCCTATGATCGTTTGCTGACAACGGGCCTATTGTCATCGCGTCGCGGCTCTGGTTATTTTGTAGCGCGCAGTGAAATCCCTGCAGCACGGTCAATCTTGCCAGCACCACTGCTACTGAATATTGACGCGCTCAGTCCCGATTTATATACCGGTGTGTCGGATGCCCTACCTGCCGGTTCTGGCTGGCTGCCGCCGGAATGGTATGGCGAATCGACGATTCTGGACGCAATCCGTCACGCGATGCGTATTCCTGCTTCGCGCTTACGTGGCTATGGCAATCCTCTAGGATTTCCCAGCCTGCGACAACATCTGGCAAGCACCCTGGCGGATGAACTATTCGCCGTCGAGCCCGATCAGATTGTGCTGACGCATGGTGCAACCCATGGTTTTGATCTGATCTTGCGCACCCTGACCAAACCGGGTGACTGCGTCTTTGTTGAAGATCCCGGCTATAGCAATTTATTGTCACTGATACGCCATCATGGATGCATCCCCGTTGGTGTTCCGCGTGGCGAACACGGTTTGGATTTTGATGTACTGCAAGAGAAAGCGACCCGCCATCAGCCCAAACTGATGTTCGTCAATACCGTGCTGCAAAATCCACTCGGGACTTCACTCAGTCATGCGCAGGCGCATCGTCTGCTGGGACTGGCAGAGCGTTTTGATTTTTGGGTGGTGGAAGATGATATATACCGCGACCTAAGTGCGCGCAGCGATCCTTCTCTGGCAGCGATGGATGGCTTACGGCGGGTTATCCGCGTTGGTAGTTTTTCTAAAACACTGTCACCAACCTTGCGAGTAGGCTCGATTTCAGCCTCGGCATCACTCATTTCTGAATTGGTCCGCGTCAAGATGTTGACGGGTTTGACCACATCAGAGATCAATGAGCGCGCTGTGCTGCACGCCATCACTGCGCGTCCCTACCGGCGCATGCTGGAAAAGCTGATCAGCCAGCTGGATACAGCACGCGAAAGCAGCATTAGCAACTTACAAAAAGCCGGCATGACGATGTTGGCTAAACCTCGCGGCGGGATGTTTATTAGTGCCGGCTGGGAGACGACACCCACACTTAGCTTCAATGGCAAACTGATTGCCGATCAGGCACTCAAAGCGGGAATCCTGTTGTCGCCCGGTGAGTTTTTTACGCTAGATGCGTGCAATACGATCTGGTTTCGCTTCAACGTGGCTTATACCCAATCCGAACAACTCAGTACTTTTCTAAAAAATTGCCATGACACTCTTGGACACTGAAAAATCTATCGCCGAAAAATCCAAAACCGCCACGACTAAAGTCAACCGGCGCCTGATCAACCGGGACAAATTAGAAACAGAAATCCTGGAACAGGCCGTACGGCTATTCGCTGAGTGCGGCTACGAAGGCACCTCAATTGCGACCATTGCCGAACAAGTTGGCCTATCCAAACAAAATCTGCTGTACTACTTTCCAAGCAAGCCTGTGTTGTATCAGCGGGTGCTGGATGATGTTTTGAATGTATGGTTAGAACGCATGAACAGCCTGGCCGATGATAGCCGCGAGCCAGAAGAATTGCTGCGTAGTTACATCGTCGCCAAGCTACAATTTTCACGCGAGCAGCCCTGGGGTTCGCGCGTGTACGCCATGGAAGTGATAGGCGGAGCAAAAATATACGGCGCAGATATCCGTAAAAAAGTCGTGCCGCTGCTGCGTAAAGACATAGAGATTTTTGAGAAGTGGATAGCGCAAGGCAAAATTGCCGCAGTTAATCCTACCCATTTACTCTTCGCCATCTGGGCGATGACGCAATCCTACGCAGACTTTGCGACTCAAATGAACCTGGTCATGAATCGCAAGCAGCTCAGTCGCAAGGATTTTGATGATGCAGAAAAACTGATCGTTGATATGGTGCTGGCGGGGTTGGCGATTACTCCCGCGACCAAATAATTCCAGAAAGTTGAAGAAGGTGTTGTCGATGCTCGCCACACAACCTGGTCTTTGCTGTCCGATTTTGTGTGGCAATTCTTAGCTGAATTCAACGAGTACAAAGTGCAGATAACTTATTCCGCATAAATATACTCCCTTACTGTATATATTAGTTGTCCAGAGAATGATTGGACAATACGGCATTTTCTAATATTTTTATGGGGAGTATATTTTAATCATCCTTGTAAGACTGACTTAAATCAAATTGGTCTAGATAAAAAATCAAGCTGCTTGCCATCATTTGCGTACCAGATCTAATAACACATGCCGAACGACATCGGCAATATTGGCGTAGTGATGAGATCAAATTTCCACTCTTCCACTAACACATCTGCAATGCACTTATTGTTGATTATAAGACTAACGCAAAACCGCCCGAGCTGCCTTGTAGCTCCTAGCTGTATAAAATTACTATCGTCGTCGCTAAGCCTTGCTGGGACAATTCTGCCTAAGTCCTAGATTAAAATAAAATTGCCATTTTTTTAAAAGTACCCTTTTCTGTAATTCATGCGTCATAATTCACATAGAGAAAGGATCTAATTTTATGGCAACAATGAAGCAGGTCGCAGAGAAAGCTAGAGTCTCCACCACTACGGTTTCTCACGTCATCAACAACACCCGGGTCGTCAGTGAAGATGCGCGCGAACGCGTGCTGTCAGTGATCCAGGAGCTACGTTATATTCCCAGTGCTGTGGCACGCAGTCTTAAGAATGATAAGACGCAAACCCTGGGAATGATGATCCCCAACAATTCCAATCCCTACTTTGCCGAGGTCATCCAAGGCATAGAGGACGAGTCTTTTCGCTTAGGCTACAACATCATCCTGTGCAACTCTTACGATGATCCGAAAAAGCAAGCCGCCTACACCCGCGTGCTGATGGAAAAACGAATAGACGGATTGATTCTGGTATCTTCAGGCATTGACCTGGAACTGACGCAATTACTCGCAGATGAAGCCATCCCCAAAGTATTAGTCGATAGAGAAGTTCCCGGTGTTGCTGCAGACTTTATTGAAGCTGATCATGAGCAAGGCGGTTATCTGGCAACGAAATATTTGCTCGATCTGGGCCATCGCCGCATTGCCTGTGTGTCTGGCCCTAAGACTTTGTTACCAAGTGGCGATCGGGTATCGGGCTATCTGCGCGCCTTGAAAGAGGCGGGAGTTGATTACAACAGCGATTACCTTGCGCATAGTGACTTCACCAGCCAAGGCGGCTTTAGCGCATTTCAGCAATTGCTGGCACTGCCTAATCGTCCCACCGCGATTTTTGCCAGTAATGATTTAATGGCGATTGGCGGCTTATGTGCGGCGCAGCAAGCTGGAATGCGTATTCCCGATGAATTATCGGTGGTTGGTTATGATGATATTGCGCTAGCCTCGTTTAGCACACCGCCATTGACCACCATCGCGCAGCCCAAATATGAAATCGGTGTTTTGACAGCAAGGGTGTTAGTCAACCGGATTCTGAATGCAGAGTTACCATTCCGAAGAGAAATGCTGCAAACAGA
Source organism: Undibacterium sp. GrIS 1.8 (assembly GCF_040544445.1). Classification (NCBI taxonomy): domain Bacteria; kingdom Pseudomonadati; phylum Pseudomonadota; class Betaproteobacteria; order Burkholderiales; family Oxalobacteraceae; genus Undibacterium; species Undibacterium sp. GrIS 1.8. The sequence goes on from NZ_JBEONQ010000002.1 coordinate 196,735, forward strand.
ACTGATCATGCGCCAGTCAACCGGACCAGCGCCGGCTTGAGTTGCAAATATCTTTGGGTTAAAGCAATAAGATTCTTGGCAATAATTCGCTCAATAATCGATTCAGCACCTGCAACAATATCAGCGCAACCATGGGTGAAAAATCAATGCCTCCCAAAGGGGGCAATAATTTTCGTATTGGCGATAATATCGGTATATTCAGCGCTCGAATAAACGGTGCAAACGGTGCGTTGGGATTGACCCAGCTAAAGACCGCTTCCAGCACCAGTAAGGCCATCAAACCATACAATATCCATTGCAGCATTCTGAACAAAGCCAGCAAACCCAGCGCTGGAAAAGAGAGCTGAAACGTTGGCAGAACATCGATTAATACCGATACCAAGGCGACTAAAAAAGTCGCAATCACGCTAGCCCAGTCGTAACCTGCAAACCCTGGGATCACGCGGCGAATCGGATGCACCAGCCAATCTGTCAGTTGAAAAATGGATTGTGCCAACCCCATAGGCGGCCTGACTCGCTGTGCCTGCATCCAGAACCGCAGCAATAGAAAACCTGCGAACAAACCAGCAATCGTATCAACGACAAAACTCACTATTCCATACAACACTGTTCTAACCCCTAAAAAAAACCCACTGGGTGAATGTCACGCAGTGGGTATTGTGCCTGAAATTCAGGCGTACAAGCGATCCGATTACGCTGGACGTGTGCCTGTAGGGAATGGCCATGCTGCTGTCGGGCTTACGACCGTTTTAGCATCTGGCGTTGCTGGCTTAGCTGCTGCTTTCGCTGCTGGCTTGGCCGCTGCTTTTTTTACTGCAGGCTTAGCTACAACTTTCGCTGCTGGCTTGGCCGCAACTTTTGCCGCTGGCTTCGCTGCTGCTTTCGCTGCTGGCTTTGCTACCGCTTTTTTAGCGACTGGCTTCGCTGCTGCTTTTGCTGCTGGCTTTGCTACCGCTTTTTTAGCGACTGGCTTCGCTGCTGCTTTCGCTGCTGGCTTTGCTACCGCTTTTTTGGCGACTGGCTTCGCTGCTGCTTTCGCTGCTGGCTTTGCTACCGCTTTTTTGGCGACTGGCTTCGCTGCTGCTTTCGCTGCTGGCTTTGCTACCGC